>CALELH010000591.1 GCA_937902595.1 uncultured Myxococcales bacterium | reverse complement strand
CGCTGTGCGCCCCAATGGAGGGACTCCAAGGTTCGAGCCATATCCAGCCGATTACGATGCGGGGATTCGGCTACTGATTAGCCGGTTACCAGAGACTACCGTCGATGGAGATCCCGACCCCATCGTCGTAGACATGCCCATCTCGAGAGCGACGGTCGTAGCGACCCGCGACTTCACCGAGGAGGACGTCCCTGAAAGCCAACGCAGCTTCTGGGTCGCAGACGCAAACGGTGTGGTCGAAGTATATCTGGATGCTGGTGCACGGGGAGGCACACCAAACTTCGTCGTCCAGGTGGGCACCGTTCTGTCATTTAGGGCGACTCGCATCGGACGCTATCAGAGAAAGTCGCAGATCAGCGCCGGCACCGATTGGGTTGAGCACGGCGCGAACGAACCCCCGCACCCCGAGCTCGCCGCCGGGCCCAACGCAGAGGTCTATATCTGGTCTCCTGACCGCGAGCTCACTCAGGCAGACAGTCATCGCATCGTTCGTATCACGGGCCAACTCGATGGTACGCCGGAGGGCTGCGGCAGCGGAAACAAGTGTTGGCGTCTTAACTATGGCTTTGGAGAACCCGTGATCTTTCGGACCGCACACGAGGAAGCAGGGACCGGTCAATGTGTCACATACGTAGGTCCCGTAGGCTTCTATAGGGGAAATCTGCAGTTCGACACTACAAATCTGAGCTGGTTACGCGTATACAACTGATCCCAACGTCTAGACGCAATGGAGATGAACTCGGTGTATTTTCAGAGGGCGCTATCCCTGTTGCTCGTGTTCGCCTTTGGCTGCGCGGACGACCTCTCACGTGGACCGATCCCCGAGGATCAGCGATGGCCAGAGGCACCTGAACAGCTCTCCGTCGCGGAACCTGTAACCTACGAAGAACGCCAAGGGGACACGCCGTACGGCCTCCCAACCGCGTCAGCCAGCGCGATAGGCGATCTCATCGACCTGGTCGCCGCACGAGCGCCAGAGCGCTTCAGTGATCCACGTACATTCACGAGTCTAGAAGGCCGATTTCCCTGTCCTGGCGGGGGTGTCGAGGTGCTGCCCGGGCTACCGGTCACCATCGAAGGCGTCATCACTCTACATCCACGGCAATACGTAAAGGTGCCGGTCTGCGATCAGGATGAGAAGCACTACGGAACCTTCACCATCGAGGACGACACTGGTGGCATCATGGTGCTACGCGACAGCCGCATCGCACCATTCACGGCCGGGGACCGCGTACGGATGCGCATCAACGCGGTCACCTATACGTACATCGACCCGACGACCCGCACTGTCCTCAGCGCAGATATGGAGTTGATGGATCCCCCGGGCGCGGACCGTGAGAGAGTCGTTTATTACGAACGACAGACCACTCCGTTCTCGATCGCGGACATCACTCAAACTAAGAGGATCATCGGGTACGTGGCCCAGCCACCGTCAAATAAGAACTTCAGCACGATGATCATCGCAGACAAGAAGTTCTGGGATGACAGCGATGCAGCAGAGCAGGACAACGCACAGGCCCCCAGTGAGGAGACCGATCGGTCGTCTCGGATCTGCATGGCGAATTGTATGGGCCAATGTGGTTGCGGGTTCTCCGTCTGCCAAGACCGGATTTGCCCCTCCTTCTGCCGAGGCCCCAACCCAGAGTTTGACCCCGCGAAGATGCCTATGTGCTGGGAGACAAGCCTAGACCAGGAGATGGTCCGTAGAGGCCTGACTTACGATACGCGGACCAAAGTTTCGGTCACAGGACCAGTCGTCGATAGTTATGGATTAAAGATCTGGATCCAGAGATTGGGTCAGGTCGAGGTGTTACAGAATGACTAATTTGATTCACCAGCCAATTGGTTGGCTTACTGCCGTATGCGTCCTGTCTCTAGGATTCGCAAACACCGCCGCCGCCGAGGCTCCCACCGGACCTGCTGGACCCTCTGCATCGTCATCAGCGACTAAATCTGAAGGGCCCGCCGGTCTTAAGGTCTCGGTGAAGGCCTCGACAGGTGTCCACGCCACGGACAATAGCGACCTTCGCGCGCTGGATGAGTCTTCAGACCGCGCGATTATAGATTCCGATGATCGCCGCACCTTTGGCCACAGCGACATCCTCGCTACATTCTCCTATGACGTGCGCCCAGACGTCGATCTCCAGGTCCAGACGCGATTCAACGCAATTTGGCGTGAAGATATGCTGGGTAGGAGCGCCGGGTCCGCAGGCGACCTGAGCTTCTATCAGCTGAATATTGGCTACAGCTTGCTGAAGAGCAAAGCCGCAGACATCAGCATCCGCATGGGGCGTCAGCCATTCTCCATTGGTGGTGTACCCCGCGACTACATGATGTCGGGAACCTTAGACGCCCTGACCGCGACCGCTGACTTCAAGGGAGCCGGTAGACTCCGGCTACTCGGCGTCGACTTCTTCGGTGGCAACAGCCTCCCCGAGACGGGCTACCGATTCTATCGTGACGGGCGACAGACCACATATAACCTCAGAGGAGAGACAAACACTCTGCGCACAGGGCTCGTGTACGAGCTGGATAACGCAGCGCAGCCGTCCCTACCTATCGAGGCGAGAGCCTATTATTTCTATGCGACCATCGGCGGTGGCCCTATCGAAGAGTCTGGCGCTGACATTACCTATGGCGGCGCCCTCGGAAATTATCGCGACCGCGATTATCAGCACATGGCCGGCGTTCGAGCTGCATACATCGGTGACTTCGGTTCGACAAACCTCAAGCTCTTTGGAGAGTTTGCGATGTCCATGGGGATCGACCGTAAGCCCACCACGGATCGCAACGTCGACACTAAGGGGAATGCTTTTGGTGGCGGTTTGGTCACGGACGTTAAGGTCGGCGGAAAAACGACCCTCTCCTTTGGGGCGGACTTCTATCACTTCGATGGCGCTCAATACGCGAGCGATGGCCTTGAGTTCGAACGAGGTTTTGTTGGCTTCATGGGCGCCCGCATCGGTGGTGGTAGCGTCGGTCGTTACCTCGCTTGGCGACCCGCGAGTCATGTAGACGCGTCCGGCGTGACCTATGCACCTCATGACCAAGCGCGCGTCGCTGGTACTGAGTTCCTCCACGCCAACCTTGGGTTGAGCCACGGAAAGGTGTCCTTGTCTGTGGACTATTGGAACTTCCTCAAGGATACGGGGACGACGTTCCTAGATCTCCCTAATCTAGACAGCCTACCCGAGCCGCCGTTTGGCCACACTCGAGCTGAATTTGCTGCCCAGGAACGCTTAGGTAAGAGCCTTGGCCAAGCGATAGATGCTGAGCTTAAGCTCGCGATGAACGAGGCTCTAAGCTTCGTGGTGGCCGGCGGTGTGTTCTTACCTGGTGAGTACTACGAGGTCATCGTAGATAGGGTCGCAGGTAATCAGCAGACGGCTCAGGGGGGCCAGGAGATGTTCTGGGCCGCGAGCGGCGGCATGCAGGTGAGCTTCTGATGCGCTGGGCCGTCCTCACCATACTCGGGCTTCTCTGCCTCGGCTGTGAACCAGAGGTCGAACCCGACGGACGCAATGAGTCAGTCGGGTATCGCGCGGGCACGAGTTCTGACGATTACCAAAGTAACGGCGAACGCGGAAACATCGCGATCACCGAGATTCACTGGGCAGGCAGTGTCCGTGACAGTGACGGTCACTACGATCCGCAGGATGTCTTCATAGAGCTGCAGAACAAGCATCCTCGTCCTGTTCATCTGACCGGCTGGCTGCTCACCATCGAGTCCGGATATCACACCGAGGGTCTGTACCACGTCCGGCGCTCGGCGCGCGCGAGCAGAACCTATGTCATCCCAGCTCGGCAGAGCGGACAACCCGTCGAGACGAATGATTACTTGGTGATCGCCGCTAAGGCTGACGGCGCCTTCTCCAATGCCGACTACATCATAGAAGATCTCGTCATCCCGAAGGGGCCATTCGAGTTAACTCTTCAGGATCTAGACGAACGACTCATCGACCATGTCGGCGACGATCGTAAGTTGCCCTTTGCCGGTTCGTGGGATGGTCACACCGCGCGCTCTATGGAGCGTATTCAGTTGATCTTTAACAACCGAGGCAACCGAGACTCAGCCTGGCACACCTACAGTCTGAATGACTTCGATCGGGGACGGCGGGCTGGCTGGCACCAAGAGCTACGCCAGTATTTGAATCCCGATTTCGCTGGTCGAACGATGGCGACACCGGGGATGCCCAACAGTCCGGATTACAGTGGAAACACCTCCTCAGGGAGCTTCGAATGATGTCAGAGTTCATCAAACGAGGAGTCCTGCTGACTCTCATCATCGCATCTGTGAGTTGCCAAGACGGCCCTGCGACGCCGACGCCCTTTGAAGGCTCAGTGTGGCCGACACATACAACCGTAAATTACTTCTCTCGTTTTCATGCATTCGGCGTCGGCCCCACCTCGACCTATCAACTCGAGGAGATCGAGCGGCGCGCCGTCGAATTGATCGTAAACGCGGAGACTAGCCTCGACGTCGCCCTCGAATACTTCGGGTCGACACGCATCGCCGACGCTCTCATCGAGGCTAAATCGAGAGGGGTAAAGGTTCGAGTGGTCGGCGATGTCGACCGCAGAGACCAAGACGGCTTTCAAAGCCTTGAAGACAGCAACAGCTTTCACTCAACCATCGTCGGTCTGCCCAATAGAGAGGCGCACGATCTCAACGCCGATGTGGTCTATGGCGATGGTCCGGTCTCTTGGCAAGCCGTCTTTGGGAGAGAGCTCGTCATACGCACGGGCGAAGATAACCTCATGACCCACAACTTCATCATCGCAGATCGCCACCGCATCCTAAACTTGACCGGTGGCTTCCCGGCTGATGGTGAAGAGTTGACCCAGGCCGGATTTATCGCGGCGTCTGAGGATCTAGCCAAAGACTTCTCCGACATGTTCGATCAACTTCACGGCGGCGTCTTTTCAACCCGTCAGACCTTCTACGATGACTCGGTATCGGCCGACACGAACAACCGCACCTCCTATCCGACAGAGGACAGCGTGATCGAGGTGTACTTCGGACCACAAGAGCGCCTGGTTAAAGAGGTCATTGACCGGATCTACAACGCGAAATCGTCGGTCTACATCGCATCGATGCAGTTCAAGAACGATGAGATTGCGCGGGCACTACGATACAAGACTGGCGCCGGCTTCGACGTGAAGCTTGTGCTGGCCGAGCCCCCGTCCACGCCGACCGACGGGCTCGATGGCTACCGTATTAATCCCGAGATCGACGGCACGTGGGTCATTATCGATGGGCAGCGCAGTCCGCTCACCCGGATCATGCATCCAGGCAGCGCGATGGTGATGTCTATGCCTCTGTTTGAGGCCGTCCCTTACTATTTCGAAGACGCTGGAGAAGAGGACCCGCTCCCTCAGCAATCCGACCGGTTTACTGACGCGAACATGTGGGTCGTCCAGCAAAACTTGGTTCAACCTAACTCTGATTACCAGTATCTGGTCGACAGCTTCGACTCGCTATTTGAAAGAGGGACGTCACCATGAACCGCTCACTCTTCACGCTGCTCGCGCTATCGATGGCCTTTACGGGCTGCCAGACGAGCCTAGACTCAGACGATCTCGCAGGCATGAACACCCCAAAGGTTGAGGTTCACTTCAACTATCCGGGGAGCCGCCAGGTCAATGGCATCAATCCTCACGCCGATGACGTCGTGGTTCAGATGATCGATCGCGCTAACGCCACCATCGATTTCGCCGTGATGGGCTTCAGCCGGCGGTCCATCGTGGACGCCCTCGTCCGCGCATATGAGCGCGGCGTACACATGCGCTTCGTTGGTAACTCTCGACACGCATTCGGGACTGTGCGCGGCTACCTGGAGATGGACCGACTGAACGTTCCAACTCAGGTGGGCAACCAAAACCACATCATGCACGACAAGTTCTTCATCATCGACAGTCGGTTCATCATCACCGGTACCGGAAACATCACGACGACGGGCTTTAAGCGCAACGATAACAATTGGGTGTTTATCGACTCTGGTCAGGTCGCGGCAGACTTTAAGGCCGAATTTGACCAGATGTTCTCGGGGCGTTTTGGCTTCGCTAAGCGAAACCAAGAAAACGGGAATAGCTACGTCGTCGGAGAAACGGGCGTCGAGGTCTACTTTTCCCCTCAAGAGGACGCAATGGGTCGGATTCTTGAGGCCGTTGAGAACGCGAAGGAGAGCATCGAGTTCTTTATCTTCGCTTTTACAAAGGACCAACTCGGCTCTCTCTTCATCTCCAAGCACAGAGAGTTCCAGCGCTACAACGCGTGCTGTGACCCTGCTGGCCGGGGTGATGTGACGGACGATCAATGTCTTCAAGTGACCTGTGAGACTCCGTTCCGCCCCCGATATGTTCGCGGCGTGATCGATCGGTCCCAGCTTCACTCCAACGGCCCATACCATGAGGTCTACCGCCTACTCGCCTTTGGTGTGCCCGTGCGCATGGACGGTAATGACAACAGCCGTCAGCCCGGCGACTACCAAGCCGGGGGTGGCCGCCAACACGCGAAGACCCTCGTCATTGATGGAAATACAGACGCCCCCGTAGTGCTGACCGGCTCCTTCAATTGGTCGTCTAGCGCGACCGTCGCGAATGACGAAGTCCTCGTCGTCTTGTCCGGACAAAACGTAGGCGGCCAATACGCGGACTACTTCGATTATCTCTGGAATATGGCGAAGCGAATCGGCAATCGCTACCTGGGAGATCGGCCAGACAGCGCGACAGGTATCAAGCCTGGCTCCGTCGTCTTCAATGAGATTCAGTGGGACGGATATAACGGCCTCGTCGACCCCGCCGAGACCGATAACCCTGACACGGATCGCGCAGACCATTTCGTCAATAACGATGAGTTTATTGAGCTCTTTAACACCACGCCATACATGATCGACCTCTCTATGTGGACCATCGCCACCGACGATGACTTCGCGGTTGGGCTTTACCCGGGAACAGTCATCGGCCCTTATGAGCACTTTCTCATCGTAGACCACAACACTGAGGCATATGACGACCTGCGGCCACACATGCGCGGAGGCGCCTACGTCGGCGCAGACTTCGTCATGAACACCGCCAATGATGCTCGGTTTCTGCGGCCCAATCTGCACAACGCTCGGTTTAAGCTACGACTCTTGGACCCGAGAGGCCGTGAGGTTGACGTCGCTGGTAATGGGGCGGCGCCCTTCGCCGGCGGTAGACGAGCGGTCGGATCAGGAGAGGACCCGAGAGACCAGGTGGTCTACTCCATGGAGCGCGTCCACTTTGACTGCGGTGATGACTCATCGTGCACGAAGATCCGCAACGGAGCCGATCCGGCGTCATGGGCGGGCTGCGACCTCTCTGGGGTGAGTGAGGAGGTCAAGGCACAGGCGCTCAGTCAAGTGAGACCTGAACGGCAGCAGCACATCGTCGCTACACCCGGTCAACCGAATTCAGGGGGCGAGCAGTTCCCTAGAGAAGATCCGAACTGGCGCGCACCGAGCAGCCAGGAGTAACGAGTCTGTGTTCCGCATCGCTCCTCTCGTGCTCCTCGCCACAACCCTAGCGGTCGGCTGTACTAAGTCTGAGTCCGATGACCCACCACCATCGATTCTAGCAAAGCCCACCCAACGGATTGAAGATGCCGGCTGGCTGAACCAGTTCACCTCTCAGCCTGCATCCCTCCCCAACATCCTTAAGGGCGCTGACTTCACCTCAAGCGCAGGAACATTAGAGACGCTCCCGAAGAATCTCTTGGGCGAGAAGTCGTCTACGATCATGGGTGCTCCCGACGCACGCTTTAGGATCGTTCGCCACGCTGACACCCAGACCCTGAGGTCCATTAAAATCACGCTACCAAAAGGCGCGAAGGAGGCCCTCGCGTCTAAGTGGGGAGACCCGACGGAAGGTCAGGTTGACGGTCAGAGGAAAGCGTACTTTTGGTTCGACCAGAAGACCCAAACTCAGGCGATTTTGGAAGAACGTCAAGATGGAGTTCAACTCAACTTCTGGCCATATTTTAAGCTAAGCGACGCGCTCAGACCCGGAGGCGACCCAGCTCGAACGGCCTTAGCAGACTGGATCGGGAAGACACAGGCTGACGCGGCGAAGAGTTTGCTCCGTAGGATGAAGCGACGCTCCAGGCCTGGGTTTGTCGCCTGGCTACCGCCACTACAGTATCGAACTCGTCCTCTCTCCGTTCGTTTCAACGTCACGGAAGACAAGATTGACTCCGTCGCGTTCAAGGTTATGACGACAGGTAACCCGGGGATGCTCGCTCGAGTGGAAGAGATGATCCAGCAGGGGTGGCAGGTCAAGGCAGAGGAGACAGAGGCGGGCAAGGTCTGGAGACAGCCCAAGAAGCAGATCCAAATTTATGAAGAGCAGCCAGGTCGCATGCGACCCAAGGCGCCGATCATTCGGGTTACGATCCAGGCAACCCCAGCGCCTTGAGCAATCGCTCGTCGATCGACCTCACCTGATTCCAATAGGGCATCCTCAATGACCCTGTCAGCTGGGCGCTCTCTCCATCGTCACAAGACCAGCCAATGACCCGATGAGGCGCTGCGATCTCTACGTGTAGACGACAACGACTCTTATCTCCGCGAACCCAAGCTAACTCTCGGATTCGATAGGTCCCCGCAGGCACCGTTAACGACCTGGGTTCACTCCAGGCCAACTGGGGTTTGAAGGTCCCTATCTCCTGATGCCTCAATCGTCGAATCTGCCCTCGACCAAGCATGGGGCCGCGCATCAGACTCGAGCCCGGCCCACTCGCCATGAGACCTCGCGCCTGTATCCACAGCGCGTCTTCACTGGCCGCTCGGCCAACCATCACGCCTGTTCGAGACTCTCCCTCGAAATAGCTGTCGACTCTGACAGAGGCCTTCCCCTCCGACCAGAGGGTTTCCTCATAGACCTGACCACACCACTCCTGGCTCGAAAAGACCTGCTTGACCGGTCCAAAGCTCTTCGATGGGTCGGTAAACACACTCGTCATCACTGAGTAATCGTAGACCCCCGTCCGAAAACGCTGCAGATGATTCAATTTGAACGCGGTAAACTGGTCTGGATCCTTTGGGTTATAGCGATCGACCTTGACGGCCCGGCTTCGGGAGAAGGGCTCTGTCACAAAGATAAGGATGGCTGTTCCAACCCGAGTCTCGCCATACCGAGGTTGGCTGAGCGTGTACCCGCTCACCTCGGCCTGGCCGTCACTCCAATGCCTCCAAAACGTGTTCGCGTCTGCCAACGCGCTCGTAGAGACGCTCATCAACAAGAATAGCAGCGTTATTCGCATCAGGACTCCCGCTGGAGGTGTTCTAAGCGTTCGTATCTTCACAGAATTTGCGCCAAGGATCACTTAGGCACCCACGCCAACCATCGAACTCTCCGGCGAGGTCCGTGAGCTCTATGGTCTCTTTGACCGCCGCGCGAAGCCGCTTCATGAGCCATGGAGGAAAGGCCACCTCGGGAGCGATGCACAGCGCCGCGCTCAACTCCGCGCGAGCGCAAGAGAGCCACGCCTCTCGAAAGTATTCGTCGAAGGTCGCGTAGGGTGACGGGCCACTGGCGTCGGCCAACTCATCTGCGCCGTCCGCGGCCTCAGCCATCAACTCAATGATGGCGGCGCCCTGTTCACCATGCGCAAATCGAGGGTTAACTCCCTTGATGTCACCGAGGGAACGAGGGTCCTCGGGCAATCGAGCGGCGATGGAGAAGAGGGTCTTGTAGTGCGGAGCGCCGCGATGATTTCTAAGCGCATTATACCAACGTAAGAGCGCCGAGAGCGCCGCCTGTTGCGGGCCATTTAGCTGCCAGAGATTACGATATCGAGAGAGGCTGATGTGATCGGAGCGAGCCGGAGGCGGCTTGAAGGTCTCGGAGGTCACCTCCACGACCAAGTCCCGCCGCTGAAGTTTGTCTAGGCGCTGATTGAGCGCTGCATATAGAGCGACTAGGTCCTCAGCATCATCAGCAGCATAACTAATCTGAGCGTCCGTGAGCGGTCGTCGGGTCCAATTATCTGTCTGGTGCCCCTTCTCTCGGTGAACACCAAGAAGCACCGCCACGAGATATGCGAGGGAGACCTGGTGTTCGGCGCTCACCAAGCTCCAAGCGACCTGAGTGTCATAGATCTTGGGTCGACACCGGAGCTTCAGCGCTTTCATCATCAAGTCGACGTCCTGGCGGCCCGCGTGGGTGACCCAAGTCACTTCAGCGTCACCGATGACGTCCGCGAGTGGCACTAGGTCACGAATCGCGATGGCGTCGATGAGATATAGGGATTCGCCATCGGTCACTTGGATGAGACAGAGATCCGTGCCACCCCGCCGAGACTCAAACTCGGTGTCGATGAAGAGTACCTTCGCTCCGTCGAGACCCGCTGAGACCTGATCGAGTTGGTCGGCCTGATCGATGAGTAATGGAGTCATCCTTCTCTCAACCAGCGAGCAGCCTGACGCGCGAAGTAGGTCAACACAACATCGGCCCCGGCGCGGCGAATACCAATCAGGCTCTCGAGTACAGCAGCCCGCTCATCTAACCACCCGTTTTGTGCCGCCGCCTTGAGCATGGCGTACTCCCCGCTCACCTGATAGGCAGCGACGGGAAGCGCGGTGTGCTCTCGTACGGCGCGAATGACATCTAGAAAGGGGCCCGCTGGCTTAACCATCAGCATGTCCGCCCCCTCGGCCTCATCTAAATCCACCTCCCGCAGCGCCTCGCGAACATTGGCTGGATCCATTTGATAGGTCTTCTTGTCCCCAAAGCGCGGCGCAGAGTCTAGAGCGTCTCTAAAGGGTCCATAGTATGCCGAGGCATACTTGGCGGTGTACGCCAAGATAGAGACGTCGGTGAAACCATCTTCATCCAGAGTCTCACGAATCGCGCCCACGCGCCCATCCATCATATCGCTTGGCGAGATCACATCTGCCCCGGCCTGAGCGTGACTGAGCGCCTGCTGACACAGGACGGATACGGTCTCGTCGTTTAGGATCCGACCATCACTGGAGACGATCCCGTCGTGTCCATCGGAGGAATACGGGTCTAAGGCGACGTCCGTGATCACCGTCAGGTCTGGGTGGGCTGTCTTGAGACGACGAATGGCTTGAGGAACCAGCCCTTCAGGGTTGTAACTCTCCTCACCACCAGAGGTCTTAAATTCGTCTGGGAGGGCAGGAAAGATCACCACCGCGCCGACCCCATCTTCGAGGGCGCCGCCCGCCTCATCGACTAAGGCGTCTAGACAAAGACGATCGCACCCGGGCATAGAGGCGATCGCCTGCCGTCCCGACCCACCATGGATAAAAAGTGGATAGATGAAGTGCTCTGGACCCACGCTTGTCTCCCGCGCCATATTGCGCACCCAAGGGCTTTTCCGGTTGCGGCGCGGCCGCTCCAGCATATCCAAAACGTCCATGTTCTAAAGACTCCCATGTTCATTCACCATTATTTGTTATTGCTGGAGGTGACCTGAATGTAAAGACGTTAGAATTTCGTTCGCTTTACCATGATTAGACCGTATGCTACGTCCATCAAATCATGATGAGTTCTGGGGTTTGACCATGCTGACTGCTGATGACGCCGTAGACGTCCTTAAAGGCTATCTGTCAAAAAATGGGCTAAAAATGACGGGCCAGCGAGAACTCGTAACCCAGGTGTTTTTCGACCCAGAGCACAAGGAAGACCATCCTACCGTCGAGGAGCTGTACATTAGGGTTCGATCCCTCGACACCAAGGTGGGATATGCTACGGTCTACCGCACGCTGAAGTTACTCACCGAATGTAATCTGGCTAACCCCACTCGTTTTGGTGAAAACCAGACACGGTATGAGCCAGAGCAGCCAGGGGAACATCACGACCATATGGTCTGTACCGAGTGCAACGCCATCATCGAGTTTGAAGATCAGCGTATCGAAGAGCTCCAAGAGCTCGTAGCAGAAAAGCTTGGGTTCGTGCTGACAGACCATAAGATGGTGCTCTTTGGTGAACCGCTAGAGAGCTGTGCATCGAGCGGCTGTCGCCGTCCCGACTGAGGGGGCGAGCATCGACATGAGCGCGCCAAGCCCTAGGACTGTGGCAGCGATAGATATTGGCTCCAACTCACTCCAAATCACGGTCGCTCGAGTCCATGACGACAGCGTAGAGATATTGGATCGTGTCAAGGAGACGGTGAGGCTCGCCGGAGTCATAGACAGAAGTCACTCTATCCCTCAGGCTGCCATCGACAACGCTATCGTGTTGCTGAGCAGCTTTCGCGATCTCGCCCAGAAATATGACGCTGAACTCCGAGTCTCCGCGACGGCGGCGATCCGGTCGGCGCGAAACGCTCATGACTTTGTCCGCCAAGCGCGGGAGGTCGCTCAAACCGACGTCCATGTAATCAGCCCTATGGATGAGGCTCGTTTGGTCCGACAAGGGGTCAATTTTGGGATGCCCAACGTCTCTGACACGCCGACCTTGTGTGTCGATGTTGGTGGTGGTTCAACGGAGTTGTCCGTCGGATGTGGTGAACACATGCAGGTGGTCACCAGCGTTCCTCAAGGTGCAATTAATGTCACGACTCAAGCTCTAGGCAAAGATCCTGTACCCTCGAGTAGAGCGCGGCGCGTCCGAAGAGCCTTGAGGGCTAGATTCAAACCGAGCGTGTCTCTCATCAAAGGTCAGCATTATGAGAAGGTCATCGCGACCGGAGGCACCATTCAGAGAATCGCCCGAATCGTCGCGAGTCTTCGCGGACAACCAGCCCACGACGTGGACGGGTTCTTGATCACCCGCGAGGAGCTTAGAGGTGTCTTCCACAGGCTCATCGGCGCACAGGACCAAGCTCGTCGTTTAAAGATACCCGGCATGGACCCGGAGCGCGCTGATGTGCTCCTAGGTGGCGCGGTCGTCTTCGAGACGATTGGGCATCTACTGAGCGTAGAGGAGTGGGTCGTGTCGATGAGCGCTCTCAGAACTGGACTCCTCACGACCTCCCGCTGGCCTCTTTAGTACAGCCACCACGATCTGCGATGTTCATCATGCTCAGGTAGCCCCGTGAGCATGATCGTGGGATGCTCTACGAGGAGGACGATAGGGATGAGCCGCTACAACTCAGGACGCCGTGCCAGACCTGGAGTTCGCTCCGCCTGGCTTCCCTCGTGCGGATACCTCGACATCATTGTAGACTCACCCTGGAGAGATTGTGCGGCCGGGGGGCACCAATGATCGAAGCAGTCAAGCGCTACACACAGTGGCTTCACACAGGGTGGCCTGGTGGCACCGTAGAGACGCTCCCAGACGTCAATGACGACGGCACGACCAACGTGTCCGGCGTCTATGTCGTTGGAGATCTCACAGGGATCCCGCTCCTCAAGTTCTCCGCCGATAGTGGCGCCCGAGCGATCCATCACATCATCGCTGACCCTACGTTCGAAGCCAGCCGACGCTCCGGTGGACCCGACATCGTAGACGTCGCGATCATCGGCACAGGAGTGAGCGGTGCCGCAGCAGCGATGGAGGCACAGGGATCGGGCTTAAGCTTCGTCGTGTACGACGCCAGCCAAGCGTTCTCGACCATCAAGAACTTCCCGAAAGGGAAACCGATCTACACGTATCCAACGGACATGACTCCCAGCGGAGAGCTTCAGTTCCGCCATGAGGTCAAGGAGCCCCTCGTCGAAGACCTAGACGACCAGCTCATCGCCGCAGGGATCGAGCCGGTCGTCAGTCGGATCCATAAGGTTGAGCGGAGCGGTCCTCTGCTCCAAGTGCATCACGAGGTGTCTGCCGGAGAGACCAAAGCGAGGGTGACGACAGCACGCAGAGTCATCATCGCCATCGGGCGGAGCGGAAACTTCCGTACACTTGGCGTCCCAGGAGAAGACAAAGATAAGGTCTTCAATCGGCTACACGACCCTAAGGAATATGGTGGTAAACACGTGCTCGTCGTGGGCGGAGGCGACTCTGCCATCGAGGCGGCCATCGCGTTGACGCTGGGCGGAGCGCACACGACCCTCAGCTACCGTAAACCGGAGTTCGCTCGGCCCAAACCAGAGAACATAGAAAAACTCCAAGCCCTCCAAGCCGATCCGGGCGCGCAGGTCGGCGTCGACCATCCAACATCGAGTCGAGTAACGACTGGTCTCACCGCTCAGATGCTACCCGATGGACACCCCAACGGCACGCTCACCGTGCACATGGGCAGCCAGGTGCAGCGCATCGAGGATGGCGCGGTGCAGATGTCGCTCCAAGGTGGTTCCCAAGAGAGCATCGAGAACGACGTCGTCTTTCCGATGATCGGCCGCGAACCGCCTCTCGACTTCTTTCGACGCTCCGGCATCAGGATTAGGGGCGAATGGTCTCTTGGTTCCTGGCTTGGCCTCATCGCCTTCTTCAGCTTCTGCGTCTTCATCTACCACTGGAAGAGCTATTATTGGTTCCCTTCAGACAGCTTTAACCCAGCCAACTGGGTCAAAGCCACCCTCGATGGAGCCGACACGAAAAGCCTCCTCTATACCCTGCTCAAGAGCGCCAGCGGTCCCAGCTTCTATTATACGCTGCTCTACAGCTGCGCCATCGGCTACTTCGGCTATCGCCGTATTCAGCGTCGCAAGACGCCATACGTCAGGCTGCAGACCTATTCGCTGATGTTCTTTCAATGGCTGCCACTCTTTATTCTTCCTGAGATCATCCTTCCCTTGATGGGGCGCAACGGCTTCTTCATCGAGGGCGCTACCCTTCGACCCCTCGCAGATCTCTTCTTTGAGCCCTACGACGGAGGGGTCGGGGTAGAACGAGCCTATTGGAGGGCGTATGGCTTCGTGCTCGCGTGGCCCTTAATGGTCTACAACTGGTTCACGGACCAACCGATCGTCGGTTGGCTCGTCTTGGGTGGGTTGCAGACGTTCGTGCTCATCCCCTTCATCGTTCGCCGCTGGGGTAAAGGCGCCTTCTGCGGTTGGATGTGCAGCTGTGGTGCGCTGGCCGAGACCCTGGGAGACACCCACCGTCAGAAGATGCCCCACGGACCCAAGTGGAACCGCCTCAACATGGTCGGTCAGGTCGTGCTCGGCGCCGCGTTTGTGATGCTGTTCATCCGGATCTATGGCTGGCTCCAACCTGAATCCTGGGCGGCCAAGTATTTCAATCTTCTGCTGTCCGGAGGACCAGGGTTGTGGGGCGCGCTCAGCTACAAATGGATCGTAGACATCGCGCTCGCCGGGTTTCTTGGCGTTGGGTTCTACTTCCACTACTCAGGTCGAATCTGGTGCCGATTTGCATGCCCTCTGGCGGCTCTGATGCATATCTACGCCCGCTTCACGAAGTTTCGGATCTTCTCAGAGAAGAAGAAGTGCATCAGTTGCAACGTCTGCACGTCGGTCTGTCATCAAGGCATCGACATCATGAACTTTGCGAACAAGGGATTACCGATGGAGGACCCTGAGTGTGTTCGCTGCTCCGCCTGCGTGCAAAGCTGTCCGACAGGTGTCCTTCAATTCGGCCGATATGGGGCGAATGATGAGATCATCTATGACCGACTACCAGCGTCGCTCGTGCAGATGACCGAAGCGCTCAATCAGGACAAGGCAGCCTAGCTTATCGCCCTAGGCGCGGGCGACGGCGTTATGCCACCCCGCGATTGTGCAGGCGACCTCGCCCTCATCCATCTCACGGTTGAAGCGACGATTTTCTCGCCAAGATGCGCGCACATCGTCTAGGTCCGACCAGACACCGACCGCTAAACCTGCCAGAAATGCGGCCCCCAAGGCCGTTGTCTCCAAGAGCTCAGGTCGCACAAGCTCTACCCCTAGAAGATCGGCTTGGAACTGCATGAGAAGATTGTTCGCCGCTGCACCGCCATCCACCTTCAAGGTCGTGAGTGGCTGTTTTAGGTCGGCAGACATCGCGTTGAGGATGTCCAGATTTTGGAACGCGATCCCTTCAAGGGTAGCGCGCGCGAGGTGCGCCTTGGTCGTTCCCCGAGTAATGCCACAGATCACACCACGAGCGTTTGGTTGCCAGTGAGGTGCACCAAGGCCTGTCAGGGCAGGAACGAAGTACACCCCATCGCTCCCGTCAACCTGCTGAGCTAGGTCCTCGATGTCAGGAGCGCTCTCGATCACTCCTAGGCCGTCTCGCAACCACTGGACCGCAGCCCCTGCGATGAACGCAGACCCCTCCAAAACATAGGTCACATCATCGCCGATCTTCCATCCGACTGTGGTCAAGAGACCGTTTTCACTCGGAACAGGCGACGAGCCTGTGTTCATGAGCAGGAAGGCGCCCGTCCCATAGGTACACTTCGCCTCGCCTAGGTCAAAACACGCCTGTCCGAACAGCGCAGCTTGCTGATCTCCAGCCATACCAGCGATGGGGATTCCGTCAGGGAGACCAGGGAAGCCCTTGGTCGTTCCATAGACCTCGCTGCAACCACGAATCTCTGGAAGCAACTGGGCCGGCACATCAAAAGTCTCTAAGAGGCCTGAGTCCCAGTTCAGGGTCTTAAGGCTCATCAGCAAGGTGCGACTCGCGTTGGAGATATCTGTGACGTGGCGCTCTCCGCCGGTCAATTGCCACACTAAGAAGGAGTCTATGGTACCAAACGCGAGCTCTCCATTCGTCGCTCGAGCCCGTGAGCCTTCGACGTGGTCCAGGATCCAAGCGACCTTGGTCCCGGCGAAGTAGGCGTCGATGACGAGGCCTGTTCGCTCCCTAATCTCCGCCTCTCGACCTTCGTCCTTAAGCGCCTGACAGCGGTCTGCTGTCCGGCGACACTGCCAGACGATGGCGTTATGAATCGGCTCACTCGTCTCTCGGTCCCAAACCACCGTCGTCTCTCGCTGGTTCGTAATCCCGATCCCCGCGATCTGGCCAGTGTCAATGCCGGACACTTCAATCGCCCCTACGAGCGCAGCCTGCACCGACGCCATGATCTCATGGGGGTTATGCTCAACCCACCCGGGTTTCGGATAGATCTGTGGGAACTCTTCAGTGTGTCGACCGAGAATCTCCAAGGACTCATTAATCACGAGGACTGTGCTGCCCGTTGTTCCTTGATCGATAGCGAGTATGTACTTGCTCATGGCGCTCCCTCTCCCCTGCCGACGAAAGCGGCGGGGTCTTCCACAAAGGCCAGCACGTCACGCTGAACCTGCTCATGCTCCACATCCAGAGGCAAGATATGCCAGCTGCGTGGATAGATAATCTGACGTCGGTAAGGCGTCCTCAAAAGGTTGTACAGGGCCGCTGCGTTTCGCGCTGGCGCGACGTGGTCCTGCCGCCCATGGAGGATCAGCACCGGCACGCTCAGTCTAGGCGCCCGCTCTCGAGCCACATCTTGACCATCTAGCAGACTCACCGCAGCGGCGATGGGCGTGCAATCATAGCTGGGCATCGCAGCCGCCACAGCCGGATCGGAGACGTCGGGCCCCTTCTTCTTCTTCGCGAATGGCCAAACAGAGGCCAGCGGTAATGTCCTCCCGACACTGAGCACAGTCTGGGAAAGTAGATCCAGAGTGAGCGGCGTCGCCATGGGGATGATCCCAGCCACTTGGCCCCCGCGCTCCTGAGCGAGAACTAGAGTCAGCAGGGCGCCCATGGATAGACCGGCGATAAACACCTGGTCATGGTCAGCCGCGAGCTCGTCGAATGCGTGGCGAGCCGACATGAGCCAGTCATTCCAGCGCGTGTGTTGCAGCGCCTCCGGTGAGGTACCGTGGCCCATCAAGAGGGGAACAGAGACGTCATAGCCTTCAGCCGCGAGCGCCTCCGCGATCGGCCGGACCGAATAAGGTGAGCCCGTTAGACCATGTAAAATGAGCACCGCGCCACGATCACCCTTTTGACGAAAGGGCTCTGCGCGTGAATCGACGGTCCATTGGTTCATAAGCCGGTGCGTAACATGGGTTTGAACGAGCGGCAAGCGCTTCGAAGGCTCCACAGGCAGCGATTTGGGACAACGCCATTCGAGACATCATCCCTAGAATAAATTAGTCTGTTCTCCGTCTACACGGCGGTCGCGCCGGGGCAATGATAGGTGAGGAGCGCCTTCACATGATGAGACATCTGACCTTCTTCGTCATCTGGAGCTTCGTCCTGACATCCTTGGGGCCGACGATGTCCCGCGGTGTCGCCGAGGCGAAAGAGGTCGAAGAAGATACACGAGGGGCTCGTGGCTCCAAATCGCGTCGCAAGGCTCGCTCCCGCAAAGGTAAACATAAGAAACGTCGCCGCCGATCCCGCGTCTTCCGCCCAAAGAAAGCTCGACTCACGAACAAGCGTCCAGCCAGACGAACCAAGACGTCTACAAGAGAGAGCCAAGTTAACCCATATTTCTTGGTGCGAAAGAGCGACTATCCTGGGCAGGTGAAAGGGTATCTCCCTGGCGGAAAGAAGAAGACCCGAATTCAATTTACCGCTCGCCAAGGAGTCGCCTATTTCGAAGGCGACATCGTCTTGGGTCCGTCTAAGGGCATCGGGAAACGCCTCTCCAAGAAGGGGACCGGGGCGCGGGGCGCTGTTCAGAACAATATTGACTTCATTTGGCCTAATGGGGTCATCCCCTATCTGATCGATGAATCGATGATGCGCTACAAGAAGACCCTCGGCGACATACAGGCCGCCATCGCTGAGCTAAATCAGAAAACTAACTTGAAGATCGTGCCTTGGAGCGATGAAGACAATTATGTGAAGGTCGTGGTCGCAGAGGGATGCTCCTCTTGGGTGGGCATGCAGGGTGGGATGCAAGAGCTCAACATCGCGCCCAAGATGAAAAACCGAGACGCATACTGCACTAAGACAGCGATCATTCACGAGCTGCTTCACGCGGCGGGCTTTTGGCATACGCAGAGCCGATCAGACCGCGAGAACTACGTCCGAATCTACCAGGACAACATCAGCGTCAATCATCTCCACAACTTTAATCGCCACAGCGATCTGAGTTACGGGGATTGGCTCGACGGCTACGGCGCCAAGGCGATGGGAACCTACGAGGCCACCTCAATTATGCATTACGGCTCTGGGTTCTTCGCTGAGGACTACTGGGGCTGTGTTGGAGACCACGGTCGGGGTGGTGACCTCAGCCTCTGCACTCTGCTCACGAAGGATGGCAAATTTATTCGGCCATCGAAGACGCTAACGGGCAATGACATCACCCTCGTCAACACGCTCTACCCAAAGAACACTCACAAGAACAAGGCCATCGACACACTCCGTCGCGCCTGCAGATTGGCGGTACGGAAATACTGTCGTACAGCCGATGACGTCGTGAATTGCTTGGCCGAGGCGAAGCGGAAGAAAGCTCGAGAGTATCCCGGGGTCGCCTTTGGGGACGGCACCGCCTGCAGATCACAGCTCAAGAAGGTGCAGGAGCATGACCTAGGGCACCCCCCACAGGGCGCTTCCCCAGGGAAGGCGAGTAAGGCAAAACCAGCTGAACTGAAGCGGCTAAAACGCTACTGCCGACGCGCCATTAGAAAGTATTGTCGACGAGCCAAGGACACCGTGAGCTGTCTGCGCACAGCCCAGAAAACGAAAGCACGTACGCATCCAAACCGCTCCTTTGGAGATAGCAATCGCTGTCGCGCTCAGCTGAAGAAGATGAGTCCATAAGGAAGAGAGGGTCGCCGCTCTCACAGCGACCCTCTTAAGAGTCAGCCGCCTAGCCTTCTAGCTCATCACCACGCTCACGGCGCCTAAAGACTGGCACCAAGAGTAGACCAAAGACAAACAACATCGCAGTGCCGCTGGTGCCCGTGGCGTCGCATGCACACCCCGCGTTCTCATTAATCCCTGAGATCGACTCGATGATCTCTGTCTTGTCCTCGAGCACCTCTGGCTGACCTGCTGCCATCGGCTCTTCGATCACCCAAGCGCCTGGGACGCCCTCTCCACGGACGGTCTCACCTGCCTGACGAACGATGACGTTTGGATTGCCGCCATCCCGTTCACGGACACGAAGACCACTGGGAGTCTCGATGATCGCGTTGTCAAAGTCGGGTCTGCCCATGAAGCACCGAACGCGGCGAATCGCGGTCCGTCGGTTAGCCTTGTCTTCAAGGTCACGATTATATCCAAAGGTCGGATCCACCGTCATCTCGTGCGCGCTCATCGTCGAGTAGAGTCTCGTCAAGTATGGGTTCTCACCGAAGAGGGATTCGATCCTCTCTCGTGGCTCATTGATCTGCTCTTCAATGGATGTGATGAGAAGTTCGACATCAACCTCGAAAGCCTGACCTTCTGCCCCATCCCCCCGATCCGAGTAGCACTGAGGACACCCAAGAACCTCGTCAGCCGTGAGGTCACCACGCGTTGAAATCGCGGCACGTACGACGCGCTGAAGGTCTTGGTCATTCGAGCCCAGACCTGCGCTGAAGAGCACATACTGCAAGAGCTCGGCAGGGTCTTGTATGGTACGGACTCGTTCGAGCTGTTGGGCCTCAAAAGTGCCGAGAAAGAGTCGGTCATTATGGGCGCCAGCGAAGTCAGTGACAAAGGCTTGACCACCCGCTTCATCGGCCGCTTGGCTCACAACGTCCGCGTAATTCTGTCCTCTATTGTTCCAGTCCAGGGCAGCCTCATTGATCTTCACATGTCGGTAGTTGTTTGGAACGGCGCGGGACTGGCCCAGCAGGTGAACCAGAATACCCATGTCGGGATCAGCCGCCACCGAGGTGGGCACGATGGGAATCGCAGGTGTGCTACCTCCGAAGCTCATGCGAATCGGTTGAACGTCGCCCGCATCAGAGCCCGCCAAAAGCTTGAGCGCGAGAAAGGCCGCCTCCATCTCAACATAAGGCTGCAGGGTGGCGTCCGCGGTGTCCGGGATCTGATACTCATTCTCAGTCAACCACTCCCGTAACGCCTCCACGCTGTCCGGCAAGAGCACGACGAGGTCGTACGGCCCTACCGCCTCTCGAGAGAGGACCTGCACAGTCGCCTCATTCGGATCTGATTGACCTGCTCCGGCGTCACTGAAACCAGCGGACTCATTGCTCGGGGCTGCACGCAGTAGGTCACTACACCCTGGATCTATCTCGGTCCGAAGTACAAACACTGGGGCGAAGTTCTGGTCAAGCTGGGTGAATAGAGACTCGCTAGAGAGTCCATACTCAACATCACGTGGTACCGGTAAGAGCCACCCGAAGTTCGATGGCGGGCCCGCGTAGGTAATGCGGACGTGCATATCCATCCCATCCTCGGTCGGCGCAAATAGAATACGCTCAGCCGACTGGTTCACGGGCGTCGTGTTGTCACAAAACAATCCGCCACAAGCCATACCCACCTGGGGTGATAACAAGAGCAAAGCTCCCAAGAGTAAACGCATAGTTTTACTCCCTTCATAAAATGTTGATTTGATTACCCGACGGTATCCAGCGGAGATCTTACAACGTTCGTACGATAATAATCATCGAGAACTGTAATTCTTGATGATCTCAATGGGTAATATTCTCATTTAGCATCAAACCCCCTTGATACGTTAGAGTGTCTCCCGATGTAGCGTTTAGCGGACCTATTTGGGAGGAAAACAATGCGTATCGGTCTAGTCTCTTTCATCCTCGGAGTCATCTCGCTCATGCCAAATCTGGCCATGGCTTGCGGAGGTTTCTTCTGTAACGCCAGCCCTGTAGATCAGCAGGCCGAGCGCATCATCTTTGTGCAAGAAGATGCTGACACCGTGACGAGTTACGTAGAGATCGCCTACCAAGGCGACCCGGAGGGCTTCGCCTGGATCGTTCCAGTCCCCTCTGTTCCAGAGCTCGACACTTGGCACGGCGGCGCCTTCAACGCCATCGACCTCGCGACTCAACCGCAGTTTAACTTCGAGAATGACTGCCTCTTCGCTCAGGCAGACGGAGCTGGCGGAGGTGGTGGTGGCCCCGCTCGTAACGAGAATGGTGTGGATGTCCTCGCGCAGGAGCGCGTGGGCCCATTCGATACGGTCACGATTCAATCCGAGGACCCACGAGAGCTTGTCGAGTGGCTACGGCTCAACGACTACCGCATCGTCCCTGAGATGGAGCCTTTCATCGCTCTATACACAGCCGAGGGGATGAAGTTTTTGGCAATGAAGCTCGCTCCCGGTGAAGACACCGAGTCCATCGAGCCCATCAAGATGACCTATGACGCAGCTTCTCCCGCAGTGCCACTCCGGCTCACGTCCATCGCGGCCCAACTAGAGATGGGCGTAAAGATCTGGATTCTTGGCGACCAGCGCTTCGGTCCTCAGAATGTGCCTGACGTCATCATCCCCGATGAGGCCCTCGTCTTCGATCCTCGCACTTGGCAAGACAATTACCTGGCGCTTGTCGCGCGTAAGATTGACAGCAATGGCGGCCACGGCTTTGTCACCGAGTTCGCCGCACCGAGCGCACCGCTCGCAGAGACAGTCCGCAACAGTAGGGTGCCGGAGCGCTTCGGGCAGGAGGCCCTCGATGCTCGAGACGCTCTCGTGGCGCTCTTGGAGAGCAAGCCATACATCACACGGCTGTACAGCCGCGTAAGTCCGGCTGAGATGGACATCGATCCCATCTTCGGCACTGTCGACGGAGGAGATGTCTCCAATGTGCACATCATCCCGGCCCGAGAAGGTGAAGAAGACCTATGCGATCGAGGAGGCGCAGGGAATGATGGAGTGGATCCATGTGAGTTCTTGGCCTGCGGCTCAGGTGGTGTCTGCGCTCGAGCTGCAGACAACGATCAAAGAGCCGCTGCTGGTTGTGCCTGCGCTCCAGGAACCGTAGCGCGGGCCGGCATCTCGCCCGACGGCCGCGGTGTCGTCGCCTGCGGAGACGTACGACTCAACTTCACGAATGGTGACTCAAGCGGTGGCAGCCCTCAATTCCCCAACATCTGTGAGACGGGTGACTTCTGTGGAGAAAATGGTGAGTGCGTAATGCTGAACGGGTTCCCGACCTGCAGGTGCGAGACCGGCCACGTCGCGATCCCCAAAATGGATGAGCAAGGGATGTGGGTCTCACACTGCGTCGCTGCGGCTGATCCGGGGAGCCTCGCCATGGACCTCGTCGAAGTTCGTGAACCCAATCTCCCATATCCAGGTCGCATCACGCCGATGACCCCAATGCCAGTCGACATGGACGATGTGGACGATGATGACACGGAGATGCCCAATGTGCCGGCGCCATCGGATCGGATGGTGGGCATGAAGACGAGTCAAGACAGCGGAGGCTGTTCCAGTGTTGGTGGAAGCTCAAGCGCCCCGCTCTGGTGGCTCTTAACGCCCTTGGCTGTCCTCGGTCTGGGACGCCGACGTCGATAGCTGATAGGCAGTCGAAGGCAGGCGCCCACCCACAACGGTGCGACATCTGCCCTCAAGCCAACCTTTGAAGTGTTCAGGGGGAGAATATCCAACCCGGACCTCGACTTCTAAGAGAGGAGTCCTCCTAGGCCCTTAGGGATGAATGTGGCGCCGTTCACGGGACGACGGATGCCGTCCCGTGAAGGCAGGAGCGACTCACTTACCGGAGGCACCCTTCTGCCAGCCAGCCTTGGTCGCGCCAGCGCCAGGAGCCTTAGCGCCCTTCTGCCAGCCGGCCTTGGTCGCGCCAGCGCCAGGTGCCTTAGCGCCCTTCTGCCAACCTGCCTTAGTCGCGGCCCCTGGCTTAGGCGCCGCTGCGGGCGCCGCTGCCGGTGCTGCCGCTGGTGCCGCTGCGGGCGCTGCTGCTGCTGCTGGTGCCGCTGCTGCTGGAGTACCTGCGGAGCCGAGGCGCTTAAGAGCGATGGTCTTGGCACCCTCCTTGATGATCAGCTGGTCTCCCTTTAGGGTGAGCACCTGCTGAACCGTGGTCTCTACAGGCTCAGCGCCTGCGCCAGCTGCTGGATTTCGAGTCTTCTTAGAGGTCTCGATGGTGTACGCCGAACCCTCCTGCTTCAAGATCTTGTATGGAGTCTCCTCAGACTTGGCCTGACCCATAACGTTCACGTTCATCTTAATCTTGTCTGCAGTGAACTCGATCTCCATCTTCATGCTGGAGACCATGGCGAGCGCCATCTTCTGCTGCTCTGGTGGGAGCTTCTTGAACTCATCGAACTGCTTCATGCCTTCAACGTCGAGAGTCCACTTTCCCTGAATACCGTCTGACTTCGCGGCCTTCGGAGCTACCTTAGCGGCCTCCTTAGGCGCGGTATTCTTGGCTGTCTTATCCGCTGTCTTCTCTACCTTCTTCTCCGGAGCCTTGGGCGCAGGAGCCTCCTTCTTGCCACACGCGGTCAAACCGAGAGCGAGGAGTGCGATCAGAATTGTAAAGCGAGCCATAGCTCAACCCTTTCTTTTCTCCGAGCGGGTGTCGCCCGGCGTCGTTACTGAAGCCCGTTAGGCTTTCTGTTTTTTGTCTCAAAGCCAGCCTCTCGGTTGGCCATTTCGATGGAATTTACCTGGTAATAGTCTGTTTACTTCGCGCGCTTCAGCACGATCAGGCGTGTTCCCTCTCTAATCTTCATCTTGTCACCGGTCACGGTGACCTCTTGCATGAGCTTTGTGCCGTCAGCATCTGTCGTCTCAAGACTATAGATGCCCTGGTTCTCTTTGATTACCCGGTAAGTCGAGACCCTCGACTTCTTCTTGCCCATGTAATGACCGTTCATACGAATCTGGTCCTTGGAGAAGGTAATCTTCATCTCCATGTTCTCAAAGGACTTCACCGCGCTCTGCTGTAGCTCGGCGGGCAGGCTCTTATATTCTTCCAGCGCCTTAAATCCATCTAGATCCATCGCCCATTCCCCTGCGAGAGGTGAAGTAGATGGAACGAGAGTAGGGTCCTTCTTCTCAGGGGCTGGCTGCGTCTTGGATACGTCGCCTGGAGTTGGCTGTGCTTCAGGCTTCTTCTTTGTACATCCGAGAACGCCGAGCAGGAGGAGGGAGATAAAGATACGCTTATACCCCGACATTTCTCCTCCTTTCTTGCTGATTGAGTGCGCTCAGGTTCACCGCACAAATGTGGTGATCCCGACCCACTCGGTGACATGACCATAGAGTTTTATGGAGCGCAGCCTAAACACCCTGGAGGAACTCGTCAATCCTCGCGTTCTTCGGGCGACAGAGCATCCCCTTCTTCACGGTCTCTCTTCGCCTTCAAACGGCCTCTGATCACGAAGAACAGAACAAAGCCAGTCGCGATCCCGAAGAGCACCATGTTGCTCTGCTGAATGACCTCAATGACAGCCCGGCCGTAGGTGAGATAGAGCCAGAAGTACACTCCGCAACTGATCGTCGCTGCCAGGAGGTCCGACAGCGCGAAGCGACGAAAGTTCATCTTTCCCAGGCCTGCGGTCAAAAACAGCGCGTTGCGCACACCAAAGGGAATAAATCGACCGCAGATGAGCGTCAGCACGCCGTACCGGTCATAGAAGTCGGTGATCTTATCCACCTTGTCTCGAGAGACCATTCGGGCGAACCACTTCATCTCCCAGAGGCGAGGTCCCATAGTGCGGCCAAGGGTGTAACAGATCATGTCGCTGAAATACGCACCAAGATAGACGCCCAGGAAGAGATTAACTGTAAGGTCCGGTCGCTCCGTCGCGATCAACGCAGACACAAAGAGCATCCCATCCTCTGAGACTGGGATGTTCAAACCAGCGAGGAGAAGTAGGCCGAAGATCAACCACGGCGCCATCTCGGCGTGTTGCTGGGCATAGAGGATGAGCTCTTCCATCGGTACCTATGACTCCCTGGCTCAGGTGGCGTCTTGTGAACTTTGAAATGTACTGGCCGCGTCCCTGATAGCTCAAGGGGGCTGATCCCCTCGAAGTCCCACTCAAGAATATGGACAGCGATGGGCTAGTCTGTTCGTTGAATCAGCGAGTACGCGCAGAGCGCTACTCGTGTCCAAGGGCAGTGACAAGCCTCTCAGTGACCTCATTAGGACTCCCTACGCCATCGACTCGGCAGAGAATCCCGTGCTCCTCATAGTAAGGAATGATCGGCGCGGTGTCGTTGTGGTACTTCACGAGACGCGCTCTGCACGCCTCCTCCGTGTCATCGCTCCGGTGCACCAAACGGTCTACGACATCTGGAGGTGGCGGATTAAAGACGAGGTGATAGATGACGCCTGTCTCCGGATCACTCCTGCGGCCAGTGATGCGATCAACGATGAGTGAATCATCAACCTCGATGAGCGCGACCGAATCAAGAGAGAGACCTGCTGCAGTCATAGCTTCATCGAGGGCCTCAGCCTGTGGGCGAGTACGTGGAAACCCATCCAGCATGAAGCCTTCCACGGCGTCGGGCTGGCTGATGCGTTCGATGGCCATGCCGATCACGACGCTATCCGGAACAAGGGCCCCTTGGCTCATATAGCCTTCAGCCTCTCTGCCGAGAGCCGTGCCTTCTTTCACAGCGGCGCGAAGCATATCTCCAGTGGAGATGTGTGGAATCTTATACCGATCGACCAATCGCGCTGCCTGAGTTCCTTTACCCGCTCCGGGAGGACCCACAAGAATCATTCGCATGCCATACCTCTTATTTGATTCGTCTCTTGGACCAAAGCTTGCCGACTGTGCGCACAAATCACCGCGCCGTCAAGTGCTTGCTCAGAGGTCCCCTGATGCACCATCTTCGCCGGCTCGAGCGTCAGCCTTGAGGCGTGCCAACTCCCGCTCTAATACCTCTAGACGACGTTGGATCGACGCCATGTCGACCCCGGGTGGCGCGGGCGCGTCTCCCATCACCCAACTTCGAACCTGACCAATCATGGTTGAGAGAGTCACTATTGAGCCTGGAACAACATCACGCCATGCGGAAAAACCATCGTCAGCGTCACCGCTCTGCACGCCGTTAAACCACTCTGTCCAACGATCGATGACCTGACGAGAAACCGTGTCCGATTCTGAAGTCAATGTGCCAAGCCATCGTATCCAATCCGTCGGCTGAGAGTTCATCGGGACACCTCACACTCTCTCATGGCCTGTGTCGTTTCAGCGGCGTTCCAACACGCGAGCACCGACTTTGAGGTTCGACCCACGCACTCCTTGAGAAAGATAGGCCGATTCTTTTCGAGCTCAGTCGCCTTAATCTTCTTTACGATCTCAGCAGACTCAGTCCCCGTTCGCACCGCGATGAGATGGTCATAAGCCTGGTCGCACTCAACCTCTGAAGCCGTCTCAGAACAGCCTACCATGATGAAGAAGAGGATGAGGCAGACGCTTAGACTGGATAGGCGCGTCATCGAATGTCGAGCTACAATCAACTCTCGGCTCCTGCTGTCAAACCACGCCCCCAAAACATCATGAAGGCTAGTCTTCCGCCGCCATCCGGCGCAAGACTGTATGGAGAATCCCACCGTTGCGATAGTAGTCCACCTCGACGGGCGTATCGAGTCGACAGAGAGTCGTAAACTCAACCGACTCACCATCGGTCTTGGTCGCCGTCACCTTCACCTCTTGCCCCGCTTCGAGTGAGTCATCGATCTCAAGATCAAAGGTCTCAGTCCCATCAAGACCGAGCTGAACTCGGCCATCACCAGCGGAGAACTCCAGCGGCAGAACTCCCATACCCACTAGGTTAGATCGATGAATACGCTCGTAGCTCTCCGCGATGACCGCTCGAACGCCTAAGAGGAACGTGCCTTTCGCGGCCCAGTCCCGGCTCGAGCCCATGCCGTAATCGGTACCGGCCAAGACGACGAGGGGTGTACCGCTCTCTTTGTACGCCACAGAGGCATCAAATATCGAGGTGACCTCTCCCGTCTCAACGCCATGACCCTCCGGCCCATAGTAGGTCGTCCATCCACCCTCAGTACCTGGCGCGAGCTCGTTGCGGAGGCGAATGTTGGCGAATGTCCCGCGGGTCATGACGCGGTCATTTCCGCGACGAGAACCAAAGCTGTTAAACTCCAAGGGGTTCACTCCCGCCTCCATCAGGTAGCGAGCCGCGGGTCCGTCCTTAGCGATCGCGCCCGCAGGGCTGATGTGGTCCGTCGTCACAGAGTTGGCCACCTTAACCAGCACCCTCGCCCCGCGAATTGCGCTTATCGGAGAGACATCCTTCGACAGCCCCACAAAGAACGGAGGCTCCTGAACGTAGGTCGATGTCTCGGACCAGCTATACACCTCGCTCTCCTCAACAGCGACCGCTTGCCACATCTCTGGGCCCTGATCGACGTTGGAGTAACGAGTCTCGAACTGTTCTCGGGTGACACACCGATCCATCAACTGCTGCACCTCGGCGTTGGTAGGCCAAATGTCGCTCAGATAGATGTCCTTACCGCCCGCGTCTTGGCCGATCGGGTCACGATGTAGATCTATGTCTACTGTCCCGGCCAGCGCATAGGCCACGACGAGAGGCGGAGACGCCAAGTAGGTAGGCTGAACCAACGGGTTCACGCGCCCCTCAAAGTTCCGATTCCCAGACAGCACCGCCGATGCCATGAGATCACCCTCACGGATCGCGTCGCCCACCTCGGGGATCACCGGACCAGAGTTGCCAATGCACGTAGTACATCCATAGCCAACAGTATGAAAACCCAACGCTTCCAAGTCGCCGGTGAGATCTGCCTTGTCGAGATAATCCGTGACGACTCGGGAGCCGGGCGCGAGGGACGTTTTCACCCAAGGCTTACGGGTCAGCCCTTTGCGGCGAGCCTTGCGAGCCACGAGGCCCGCGGCGACGAGCACAGAGGGGTTACTCGTGTTCGTACAGCTCGTGATCGCGGCGATGACGACAGATCCATCTGAGAGTGTCTCTGTCTCACCATTCAGCTCAAAATCTAGGGAGCGCGGTCCGCCGTCAATCCCATATGTACCGCTAAGATCGACGCCAAACTGGCCCTTCATATCCGTCAGCAGGATCTTATCCTGTGGACGCTTGGGGCCCGCCAAGCAAGACTGAACAATACCAATATCAAGCTCCAAGACATCGGTGTACTCGATCTGATCGCCGTCATCTCGCCAGAGGCCCTGCATGCGGCAGTAGGTCTCTATGGTCTCGCACAGCCCATCGCTTCGGCCGGTCCTGCGAAGGTAGCGAATCGTTTGGTCATCGATGGGAAAGAAGCCCATTGTCGCGCCATACTCCGGCGCCATGTTCGCGATGGTCGCCCGGTCCGGGAGCGACATGCCGTCCAGCCCAGGCCCAAAGAACTCGACAAACTTTCCGACAACTCCACGCTTGCGCAGCATCTCAGTGACCGTGAGCACGAGGTCAGTCGCGGTTGCGCCCTCAGTGAGCTCACCTGTGAGCTTGAAACCGATGACCTCAGGGATCAGCATGTAAATTGGCTGACCAAGCATGACCGCTTCAGCCTCAATACCGCCGACCCCCCAGCCCAAGACACCCAGACCATTGATCATCGTCGTATGGGAGTCCGTGCCGACCAAAGAGTCTGGGTAGACGACCGTCTCTCCGTCGACCACATTTGTGAGAACACAATCAGCCAAGTACTCAAGGTTTACCTGATGGACAATGCCTGTCGAGGGCGGGACAACTCGAAAATTCTCAAAGCTGTTCTGTCCCCACTTCAGAAACTCATACCGCTCTTTATTCCGCTCAAACTCCACCGCCGCATTCAGGTCCAACGCGTTATGGTCGCCGAAGTTGTCAACCTGAACAGAGTGATCGATGACAAGGTCGCACGGCACAAGAGGGTTCACCTTTTGTACATCACCACCCAGGCGATGCATCGCGCTCCGGAGAGCGGCGAGATCTACGACTGCCGGTACACCGGTGAAGTCTTGTAGGACGACACGACCAGGTTTGAAGGGGATCTCTTGTTCCCCTACATCCTTCGCGTTGTAATTGGCGAGCGCGTGGACATGCTCTTCGGTGATGGCGAAGCCATCGACGTTCCTTAAGACAGCCTCCAGAAGAACTCGGATAGAGTAGGGCAGCCGGCTGACATCACCGACACCTGCCTCAGTCAGAGCGTTCAGGTCGAAGACCTTGAGCTTGCCAAGTGGCGTCGTGATTGTCTTAGCTGCACCAAACGGATCATGGTTGGCCATGTGGGACTCCCCTTCCCTATGGTCGTTAGAACGGTGACCACCGTCGCTTGGATGAGGCGACGAGCGGTAGGCGTAAAGCTACGCCGTAGAGTCAAAAACTGCAACGCTCTCGGCTAGGAATACCCACGCGAGACTCGCGAACAATAGCGCAAAAATGTAGGACTAAACTCAAAGACGGATAGATCTCGTTAGATGTCGAGCGCCTCCGCCTCATGAGCGCTGTTCATTACAAAATGAAAGCGGGCAGCGGGATCCTTACCCATGAGTTCGGTGATCGTCGTCTCTGTGAGGAGGCGGTCTTCATCGGAGATCTCCACCAATAGGAGGCGTCGATGAAGCGGATCAAGAGTCGTCTTGTAGAGGGTCGAAGGCATCATCTCGCCGAGACCCTTAAAGCGCTGAATCTCGACCTTACCTTTACCTCGATGGCTCTCGATGATCTGATCTCTCTGCGAGTCATCAGCCGCCCAGTAGGTCTGCTTACCGATATCCACTCGATACAGAGGGGGCTGTGCCAGATAGACATATCCAGCGTCGATCAAGGGTCTCAGGTATCGATAGAAGAAGGTCAGTAAAAGTGTGGCGATGTGGTGTCCATCACTGTCGGCGTCCATGAGCAAGATGATCTTGTGATACCGCAGCTTGTCCAGGTCGCAGTCTTGCCCCAGACCACATCCAATCGCCTTGACGATGTCTGACAATTCTTGATTGGCGAGCACCTTTCGATCCGACGCCTGCTCAGCGTTTAGGACCTTACCCCTGAGAGGCAAGATCGCCTGGGTTTGGCGGTCACGCCCTTGCTTCGCTGAACCGCCCGCGCTGTCGCCCTCAACCAGGAACAGCTCAGATTCAGATGGGTCAGTGCTTGAGCAGTCCGCCAACTTACCCGGTAGATTAAGGCGATGGCTGACCGGCGACTTACGACGGACCGCGGCTGCCGCAGAGCGGCTCGCCATACGTGCTCGTGATGATTGAATTACGCGGGTGACGATGGCCCCAGCGATCGTCTTGTTCTGGTGCAGCCATTGCTCGAGGATTGGTCGTACAGCGCTGGACACCATGCCCCGGACAGCCGGGTTGTTCAGCTTGTCCTTCGTCTGACCCTGAAACTGAGGCTCATGAATGAAGAGGTTCACTGCCGCTGTGAGACCTTCTCTGATGTCCTCGGCCGTTATGCTGACGCCGCGAGGCGTTAGATCATGGACATCGACATAGTCACGTACCGCCTTGTTAATGGCATCACGAAGACCCGCCTCGTGCGTGCCCCCGTCATGAGTTGGGATGCCGTTCACAAAGCTGTGCATGACGATATCGGGAGATTCGGTCCAGGTGAGGGAGATCTCTAACCGACCGTCATTATCATCCTTCTCTGCGGTGAAGACCGTGTCGATGACCTTCCGACGATTCCGTGCGGTGAGTAAATCATCGAGATATTCAACGATCCCACCCTCGTGCCGAAACTCCTGTACTCGCTCCTCACCAGACCCCGCCGTCTCATTCTTGAAGACAATGCGGAGACCTTTGTGAAGGTATGTCTTTACCTCCAAGCGCGTCCCGATGAGCTTTGCGTCAAATTTCACAGCTTCAAAGATGGTCTCATCCGGCGTGAACCGCACGTGGGTGCCCGTGCCTCGGCCGGGTCCAATCTCCTTGATGCCGCCGAGCGGGATTCCCCGGCTAAAGAGCTGTTCGTACGTCTTCCCGTTGCGACGCACCTTCACCTCGAGACTCGTCGACAAGGCGTTTACGACGCTGGCGCCGACACCGTGCAGACCGCCCGCGGTTCGATAGGCACCCTGGTCAAACTTACCGCCGGCATGCAGCTCCGTGAAGATCACCTCAAGAGTGCTTCGTTTCAGGCTGTCTGTAGGGTGCGTCTCAACCGGGATCCCTCGGCCATTGTCTTCAACGGAGACTGTCTTACCGTCCGCCTCTAAGACGACAGTGATGAGGCTCGCGTGCCCGTTAATCGCCTCGTCAACCGCGTTGTCTAGGACCTCCCAGATAAGGTGATGAAGCCCAGTCTTTCCGACGCCTCCGATATACATACCGGGTCGCTTGCGAACGGGCTCTAACCCCTCAAGAATCGTGATGTCGCTCGCGGTATAGTTGCTGCTCACTCCAACTCCTCCGTCGCCACGACCTCTTCATCCTCGTCCTTCGGAGGCTGTAAGATGACGAGCGGCCAATCACAATCAGTCAACCGACCTACCTTGATGACGGTCGTACCCTTGCCACCTCGTTTGACGGGACGATAGCTGGTCTCCCGGACCACGAGTTCACGTCCGCGGCTGGTGCGCACCGTGAGGCCTTGCCGTTTCTTGGTGGCCAAGGCGAAGCCCAATATCCGATCTCCTGCGTCCATCTTGATCGCGTTCACTCCTCGAACGGCGCTCGACTTCGGTGGGATCTCGTTTACATGGAACAACATGGCTCGACCTTGCTCCGTCGCCAGCGCGACGTGCTCATCTCCAGAGGTGATCGCGACTGACAGCGCTTCATCTCCTGACGCCAAACTAATATAGCGGCGGCCATTCTTCGTGCTGACCTCAAAGTGAGTAGAGAGCGCGAAGCGGCTCGCCTTACCATCACGGGTCAGAGCGACACCGTAGGGAGGCTTAGGGTCATCTGGATCTAAGAGCGCGTCCGCCTCTTCACAGACACGAATGATCTTCGGGTCGCTGCTCGAAATACCGATAACCTTCTCTCCATCAGAGAAGTTAAATGCGCTCTGGATGGGCTCACCGTAGCCCGTTGTCGCGTTAATATTGTCAACGCGCACCGTGTAGGCAGAGCCAAGCTGTGTATAGAGGGTGATGGTGTGCGTGGTGTCCGTACGTACGACCCAACCGACTCTGTCTCCATCGGGAACGCGGATAGCCGCGACGTCACTAAACCCCTTCTGACGCTTAATTCGACCCTGCTTAGAGACGATCACCCAAGTCCGCTCTCTGACGATGTACGCTTCAGGATCAAAATCTTCAGTCGCCGTGGGACCGATGATCTTTGAACGACGCTCATCGCCATAGGCCTCTCGGATCTCTAGGAGCTCAGAGCGCACCATGTTCCACCGCTCAAACTCGCTGCTGAGCAAACCGCGAAGTCGCTTCGCTTCTGCACGCTTCTCCGCAAGCTCCTGCTGAATAAGCAAGATCTCTAGACGCGCTAATCGATACAGCTTGAGCTCTAGAATGGCCTCTGTCTGCTCCTCATCAAGGCCAAAACGGGCCATAATCTTTCGAGCTGCATCGGCCTTGCCTTCGCTCGCACGAATCAAGGCGATGAGCTCGTCGAGGGCATCAAAGATGATCTCGAAGCCCTCAAGACGATGAATCGCGGTCTCTAACTTGGCAAGCTGGTACTGAAGACGTCGTGTGACGACGTCCATGCGGAAGTCGAGAAAATATCGGAGCACCTCGACTAAACTGCACCGCGCTGGTGCACAGACATCTGGCTGATCCGTCGGAACCAAACAGGTGAGGTTCACGTTGAAGTTCTGCTGTAGCGGCGTGTGCTTGTAGAGATAAGCCATGGCCACGTTGGGCGCAGCGCCTCTCTTCAACTCCAATACGATCCTGATGTCGTCCGTACTCTCATCACGCACGTCTATG
>CALELH010000590.1 GCA_937902595.1 uncultured Myxococcales bacterium | reverse complement strand
CTCTCGGTCAACCCAAGACATGCGGTCAGCGATTGACTGAAGTACTCGCGCGAGGAGGAGGTCTCTATTCCGACCCGAAGGCATCGCCTCGAGCTTCTCCTTGAGCGCTTGGAGGTTCGGCAATGGGTTACGATCGCTGAGTATCTCCTTTTGAGCCCTCTCGAGATAGAACTCAGAGACGATCGGGCTTAGCGGATCGATGAAACTCTTCTGCCGTACCCAGGTCTCTATCCACTGGACCAGCTCTTGTAACTCATCACGAGTCTTCTCTTCGTAGCGGACCTCGAAACAGGCTTGAAGAGCCTCGAATTCAGGCGCCGACTCTTGGTCTGAGTCCGCCCCCATGAGCAGGGACTTAAACAGAGCGTATGCTGCGTCTCGATTGTCTTGGCCGCCGAGATTCTTACGGGCCATCGCCTCAAGAAAGATGATCTGCGCGCGCTGGTGGGCGCTCACATCTTGTCCATGGGCCAGTTCCTTTGCCGTCTGAGCGAACTGTAAGACTCGCTTCCAGGCGAACAATGTTCGTGCGTGCTCGGCCGCCTCAAGAGACACCTTGAGGGCGTGACTACGCATCCGCTTACCCGCGCGTTGGCAGTGCCATAGCAACCGCTCAGGATCTACGCTTGGCGAGTCCGGAGCATCATCCAGGAGCGCCTTCGCTGTCTGGTAATGGAAGGTACGTACGACCTCTGCGTCAGCGGATTGACTACCGGCCCCGCGTAGTCGGCGCGCTGTCATACTGCGCAGCGCGCGGCGTACGGCTTCTGAAGAGAACTGGAAGATGTCTTCTTGGTCCTCGTCGTGAACAAACTCGTGATGCTGCTCGATCTTTCGCAGCAGCTTGAGGATCTCGAGTGGGCGCCGTTCAAGTCCGGCAGCCAAGGAACTCGCCGTAAAGCGACGCCCGCATTGGGCTGCCATCTCGAGCACGAAGCGATCTTCGACGGGCAACCGCTCTAGAGCCATTCTCTGACAGTCGATCAAATCGGTTGGGAGACTGTCTGGATTGGCCTGAAGGGTTGTGGTGGAGGGTATGTACCGCCTGCCATTCTCTTCTTCGAGGAGCTCGGTGGCCTCCATATGCCGGATCAACGCGAGCAACTCACCTGGGAGGTTGGTCTGCGTGTTTTCCAGGAGCCAGTCGACGGCCTCAGCTTCGCGTAGATATAGACCTGTACACTTTATCAACTCGGTCGTACCGATGGCGTCGAGGCCATCCAAGAGTATGGTGTCGCTGTATGCGCCAAGGCTCGCGAGGGCGCTCGATATAGCCGTGGCGGCCGTCGGCTCCTCTTCGATGGGTGGGGCGGCCTTGGTCGTCATGATCCAAGTGACCGGATGTCCCAGCTCATGTTGTCGGGCGGCTAATCGGTCACGTAGCCTGGAGAACAGGATGACGCTGTCTTCGTCTGCCTGGTCGATGTCATCGAGGAAGAGGGCGATGTGATTGCTACCCGACCGGTCGATGATGGCTTGGGCCATGTCTTCAGCGAGCCAATTGAGGGTCATGCCCTCTGGCGGTGCTTGGTCCTGCATCCCGAGCAGCAGATCGACGCCGGGCAGGGGCAGTCCCTCCATGGCGGACACTACCCCTTCAGTTTTCTGCATTCGAGCCTCACGCTCCTGTAAGATCTCGATGCGCTTGCCGATTGGGCAGAGCCGACGGAGTACATCGGTCGCGAAGCCGATGGTGCGCGCGGCGTTGTCGCTGCTGTCGTCTTCAAGAGAGCGCTCTCCAGTACCGCGAGCGATGATCAGCGACTCTGCCTCTAGCTTGATCTTCAGGTGTCTCAGCAGCTCGTTGGCGCATCGCGTCTTACCGGCACCTGACTCTCCAACAAACCAGACCTGACGGATCATCTCCTCGGAGTCTTGAAGTGGCGAGCAGCCGACGACATCTCGCGCTGCCGTCGCTACGTAGCGGGGCCTCCCAAGACTACCGACCGTCTCCGAGGAGCGGCCCTCTTGGTCTGCCTCTGCTGTCCCCTCATCGGTCTGGAGGATCTCATGGGTGAGGACGTAGACGATGCCTGCGGCGATCGCGATTAGACCGGCTAATAACCACACGGTCGTCGAGACATGATCTTGTCGCGCCTCGAGGAACATGATGGGCATGTACACTAGCCAGCAGATCCCGGCGATGAGCATGGGGGCGAGGGTCCGCCCCGTGCCAGCGTCCGCGTCTGACATAAAGCTCAGAGGCCGCATTGTCGCCAACCCGAGCAGAGTCGGGGGCACGATCAAGAGGACGGCCCAAGTGTAACCATAAACTCCGATGCTCACTGGGATAGAGCTGACGATGAGCGCGCCTGCTCCCAATTGCATGAGCGGTACGACTCGGGCCCATTTAATGTTGTTGACGCCGAGGGAGGTGAACCGGGCCTGTGTGATGGCGCCGAGCGCGACACACAGGGCAACGGGCGCGAGAAATATCAAGGCTCCTAGCGCGGTTGGATAGAGGAAGAGGCTCGCCCTAATCCCATTGGATGAGTTGAAGGAGTATGCGTCCATCTCCACCGCGATCGGCTCAAACATCGGCAGAAGAAAATCCTGCATGGCCCACCCGAAGCCGAGGCCGAGTAGGATTCCAAAGGTTGACGAGAGCGCTCGATCTAGCGTGGAGGTGCGCTTCGCTTCTTTTCGGATAAAGGGGCGGAACCAGGCCAGCAAACCGATGAGCAGCGCGGCGTAGAGCAGCACAAGCTTCCAGTGATTTTTCAGGCCCCGTCCGTCGATAGTCGCGCTCTTCTTCTGTCCGAGGAGGCGGACATCTCCCGACTCCAACGACCAGAGCCAGGCACGGACATCAGCGCTCGCGGTTTCAAGAGGGCAGAGCGCTTGGCCCTGTGGCTTTACGTCGACGAGCACCGCGTGCTTCCACTTGGTCTTTTGGTAGAGCTGCTGGGCTGTCTCGACAGGGGGAGCCCCAGCTTTAGCTCTAATGGGCTTGGGGTCAAACCCGAGCGAGGCCAGATCGGCGTTTTGGACTGACAGGAGCCCAGGGTGACTTCGAGCGAACGTCAGGATGTTCTCGGTGACACCGTCACAGGCGTCTCCTTCGGCGAAGCACCTCGGGATGATCGGCATCTGATTGACGTTCAGGTATTTGATCGTCGGTACGGTCCCCACAAACGCCTGTTCGATCGCGAGCTCGATGGCCGGTTCGTAGGGCTCCCTAAACTCACTAGCCAGGTCTGTGATCCACGCGCTCAAGGGCATCACGTTACGATATGCGTCTTTCGCCATATCGAGCATGCCCTCGCATTGGTTGATGCTCGCTTGGTAGGCCCCTCTTTGCTCAGGGCTGGCCTTGTCTAAGGCCTGCCTCATGTAGTCGCAGGCGCGTTGGTATGCGCGAAAATCATGCTCCGTTTGAGCGGCGATCGTCAGGCAAATCCGCCCTTTTTGGAGCAGCGCTTCTGCGGTCTCACTGGCCTCAACACCGGACGGCATCACCATCAGTAAGGTCATCAGTGTTCCAACGGCGAGCCAAGTCCGGCGCAGCTTAATCTTGAACTGAGAATGTAAAGGCATCGTTCCGCTTTCGTCCCCGGGGACTAAGGCGAAGATCCCCATCTTCGACTGTCGCTCCCCCCCAAACCGACATCAGGATATGACGTGTCTGTCTAGAAGAACAGTCTCTACTACGTGTCATCACTACTCGGCCCCAAGAACGTCGGCGATAGGCGGCCAGCCATCCCCCATTGAGGCCGACCTAAATCTCACCGGATCCATCCCTTGGATGAGATTCTTATGCACGCATCAACTCTATTTTAAGTCAGTGTTCGTCCATCATGACTTGGGATTGTCACGGGCAGGAGGTGAGCGTCTCTTGGACATATAGGGATTCTCAATTAGAAAAAAATACCCACTCATTTTTTATTGATTATAGATGTTTACACCTGTGTTTCCGGCAAAAATGTGTCTAGTACTTGTAAATCGACCGACCGGAAGATATATTAGCTGTCATGAAGAAGGAACGACGCCAATCAGCGGGATCAACCCGCCAAGTGAGCCTTAAGAGCCCTCGCTATGCGTGGCCGACGATTGCTTTGCTCTGCGGTGTTCTCGGGCTTTGGACTTTATCCGTTATTGCGGCCTGCACAGGGTACATCTCGCTGGCAGCGGCGGGCACGCTCAACGCTCTGCTCGCTTATGTATCTTTCACGCCGATGCATGACGCAGCCCACCGCGCGGTGGCTCGGCCTAAATGGATTAACGCGGTCGTGGGTCGTCTCGCAGGGATCCCGTTGACCGCGCCGTTCGTAGCCTTCCGTATTATGCATCTCGCGCATCACAGAGACACAAACGACCAAGAGCATGATCCAGACCTATGGAGCGGACTCGGCCCTTGGTACGTATTGCCTCTTCGTTGGCTCTCCCAGGATCTTCATTACTACGTTCGTTTCGTGAGGACGTGGGACCGTCAGGTCTCCGGTGAGCGCATCGAGGTGGTATCGATGGTGGCCGCGAAGGTCGTGATCGTCGCAGCCCTCTGCTGGATGGGTTACGGAGTCGAGGTCCTATGCTTGTGGCTTATCCCAGCGCGCATTGGCATCGCGATGCTCGCCTTCGCCTTCGATTACTTACCTCATCGACCTCATGTGATCAGGTCCCGTGATGACCGCTTCAGGGCGACTCACATCATCGAAGAGAAGTGGCTCACGATCCCTCTTCTGAGTCATAACTACCATCTGATTCATCACCTGTACCCAGCGGTACCGTTCTACCGGTATGGCCAGGTCTGGGAGGACCGCAAGGAGAAGCTCATGGCGAAGGGCGCTCGCGTCCTGCCTCTGTTCGCGGCGTCTCCCGATGACGGCTCTCAAGAGCTTGAGGCAGACACACCTGTTGAGACTCTGGTTTACTCCTCAGCGGTGCACGAACATACGGCTTAATTCTCCCAGCCACTCGGCAGAAGAAATAGGGTGTGTTCCTCCAACCACAGGCCAGCTTCATTGCGTCGAAGGCCACTCCAAAGCTCAGGTCGACCGACGTCACGAGCATTGGTTTTCGCGATCCATTCGTCCGTCGTCATCGGCAGGCCCTGATCGCATCGAGAGGGCCCGAGCCAGTTCGGTTTCTCCCTCTGAGTCCAGCGACACCCCGGTACCTGAGCCCCATAGTCTTCGAGTCGATGAGCTTCAACCCAGCGGCCTCTGGGCGTCGCTGAACGGCTCCCCTGGGGACCGCGAGCAGCTCGATCCCAGGGTGAGAAAAATGCGCCCTTTAGAACACCTCGCTGAACCGGTACGTCCAAGACCCCTGCCGATCGGAGGATGTCCTGTGATTCCCTGAGAGACGACAGGGGAAGCTGGTGGCCGCGCATTCTCTCCAGCTTGATGTCTAGGCGGTCACGCTGATTCGGGCCGACCCAGGCGCTCCAATCGTCACTGTCCCGTCGCTGAAGGTAGAACTTTACCGCCACCTCCCAGTGCTCGACCCGTCCATCCTGGCAGCGCATAATGAAGTCGAAGGCACCCAGCGTTCTCCCACCGTCACGTACTTGGAGGTTATGACCAAGCAGCGCGCAGTCAGGTCGCCAACGCAGCCAGAACGCGAGGAGCGCTTCGAACCGAACGCCGACTTTCCAAGATGCCTCGGTGGCGAGATGTTCATGTAGGCGCGTAGGGTCATCGTCCAATGACTTGAGCCAAGACAGGGTCTCTGAATAGAGAACATCTTCGGTGGCGACAAACGTCATGTCGGGCACATCATCCATGAGATTAGGACTCAGAACGCTCCAAGCCAGCGCCCGTACTGCGTCATCTCGAAACGTCTCAGCGAGCAGGCCGCTGTCTCCCTCTACCACGTACTCGCCTCTGTCCATCACGCCGATTGGTGACTGCCTTCGGTCCTCTCGAGCGGCGAGCGGCCGCCCAGATTGCTTCACGGCTCAGTGTGGCGCACCATACGCCTGACGTCACGAGGTAAAGATGTGTGGAGATTCAAGTGGACCTAACTGGAGGACGAGAAAGTCGGCGGTCGATGGTGTGTGGCTGTGAATGACTCGATATGAGTAGTGATTTCGTCTCGAGGGCTCTCAAGATGCTCTTACCTACGATTCACAAAGAGCTCCTTCAATCAGATACGGAGCATCCTGTCTTTCATGGCTCGTGGGATTGGCATTCGTCCGTTCATGGACACTGGGCGTGTATGGCCGCGGCGCACCATCTTGGTGATCGTGGATTAAGCGAGTGGGCAGCGGCGAGGATAGATTCAGCGGGTATGCAGGCGGAGCTCACCTATCTCCGAGACAACCCCGATTTCGAGATGCCCTATGGCCGCGCCTGGCTGCTGCAGTTGCTCCTTGTCTATGAGCAGGTGACTGGTCATCGCTCTATGAGGAAGCGGGGAGATGAGATCGCTGACGGGCTCATAACCTGGATGGACAAAACCAAAGCGAGCGCTGATACATCTGAGTATCAAAACGACTCATGGACTTTGCTCCAGTTACATCAGTGGGCGACGGAGGCTGAATGCCCGGCGCTTGAGCGCCGGGTGGTCGGCGTCGTGAGGCGGTCAGCCATCACCACACCCGTCGATTTAGCGTTGGACCACACGACACCGGAGTTCTTCTCGCGTTGGAGCATACAGGCGGCCTTATTGGGTCGTGTCCTTGGGGAGGATTTCCTGGCTGACTGGCTCCATGAGCAGCGCTTAGACCCGGCAGAGATCATGCCTGTTGAGGCGACGCTCTCCGTTCATCATCTAGGGATGAACGCGTCGCGATCTTGGGGAGCGTGGAGTGCATATGCGGCGACGAAAGACCCACGCTGGGCGAGGACCTATCTGCGCCATTTGAACGCCGCTTTGGGTCTCCATCAGACATGGAGATTAGATCGCCACGCCTATGCTCATTGGGTCCCGCAGTTCGTGGTGTATGGCCTGCTCTTAGGGGCGGTGGAACTCGATGACGAACTAGGTATGAAAGATGAGTTGGGGCGGTGTGTCGCAGCCCTCCCGTTCTAGACGAAGTGCTGCCAGGAGAGCCGGGTGCTCAAGCTTCGTGCCGTTGCGGGCCCTGTATCGCTTTCCGACACGATAATCGATGCACATCGCCCGCTCTTGCTCACCGAGCCATGCGTGACCTGATATCCCCTTAAATGGACTACTGGAGTTTGGTCGCACAGTCGTTCCATCCAACTCGCGCCAATAGTGGCCGAACACGACCCTCTGCTGTGCGACATATTGGTTCCACCATGGGACCCGAGCCAGAGTACGAAGAGATCCATTTGCCCTATAGGGCGCGGGCGCGCGGGCCTCGAGGCCGGACGTCAGCACCTTCACCGGGTTCTCGTTTTGCTTAAGAAGCTCGCGGGCGTCATTGTCCCTAGCCCCTAAATACTGCTCGGACGCGGTGATCGCATCTCGGTGCCGGTTGTAGATCTCGACGACGGATCCAGTCTCCGTGCGCAAGGCATTGACCGCGTGGTCTGACCAGGCAGCATGAACGACGCGGAGGTCGCTACGCTCGAGTGCGAGTGGCAACGCACCAAAGAACGCTAGAATCTCAGCGCGTCTCTCCGCGTCTTGAAGTAATCTAGACTGAAAAGGAAGCTTGGGGCCGTCTCGCTGATCCTCGTAGGTGTCTTGCGACCCAACGAACCAGCGATTGCCCTCCTTATCGGTCTTACCGAGCAGGAGGTTAAGCTCATGATTACCCAGGATACACTGGGCGCCTCTTGACTCGATGAGGTGCTGAACGAGGGTCACGACCCCTCCGCTGTCTTCACCCCTGTCGACCAGATCACCCACAAAGACGAGCCTCCGAGCATCGGGATGAGCACCGTCAGCGCTATATCCGAGTCGCTCCATCAACATCTTGAGCGCCGTCAGCTCGCCGTGGACGTCGCCAATAATGTCTATGGGCCCAGCGTGGAGCGGCGCGATCAGCACGTCGATGTGCCTCCTAGGTTTGGTCGTGGCGAATTCAAGGTGTTGGGAGGTCGGCGCCCGTTCTCGGCAGAATCCGTCGTCGGTCAAAGCGGTAAGACATCACCCCCGTTATAGGGGTATTTCCGACGCGGGTAGACCAGTCTTCATCCTGGTAGGTCCGATCGAAGACGACGACCGACGCACCTCCTCCACTGACCTCCCAAAGCTCCCTATCTCCGCAGCGCTCATTGTCGCGGGCACAATCGTATGCATCATCGCTGAGCGACGCGTCGCTCAGACGAACCAGTACGCCCTCGTAGCGCTCTTCATTCGCCTCGGCCACCGTCACCTCGGTCACGCTCGGGTCCACGGTCATCCCCAGTGGGGTCAGCTCCGCGGCGCCAATCTGCGTATCATCATAATATTCTGTCACCTTGCCCTGGAGATCGATCACGGCGCCGACGCGGACTGACTCGCCCCACCCCTCTCCGAGATAGACGCCCACGCCTTCGTACTCTCCGCCACCTTGGGTTTGGACCCAGATGCCCTCGGCCCACACCGCGGTTACCACAACGCGCCGCAGACTCACGGCGGTGTCTTCCTCAACCATTCCATTTTGAATGGACGAGATGAGGGTGTCCGGACCAGGTGCCTCTCGGCACACGCTCTCAGGGTTAGGCGCCTCGGGACAAAAGTCACACGCGTCACCTCGATTGTCAGTGTCTGCGTCTTCTTGAGACTCATTCGAGTCGAAGGGGCAGTTGTCTTCGGAGTTACTGATCATATCGCCATCTAAGTCGTCGCTCAGCGGGGAGTCATCGCACCCATCGCCCACGCCATCACCGTCGCTGTCTGCCTGGATGTTCCCCGTATAAGGGAGAGGCGGATTAAAGACGGCAGGGCAGTTGTCAGCGAGGTCACCGATCCCGTCGCCATCACCATCTTCGATGGTGGGCACACCAGTAAACTCGTTGGGCCGACTCGGTATGCACGTCGGCTCGTTGGCTGGGGTCTCTCCACAGAAGAGAGCAGGGTAGGCTGCGCGGCCTCGACTCACGTCTTGCTGGATGGACGCGAAGGTCGTCCCGAACATCTGTTGAGCACATACGGCGCGCTCCCGACCGCAGACATCTAGGGCCTCACAGTCTGCGATGGTCGCCACGACATCACGCTCTCCAAACAAGGGGACGCCGGCCTTCAGAACCAGGGCGACATCTGTATTTTGGGCCTCTAGGACCGCCCTGTAACTCTCGCCCTCTTCAGCGGCGAAGATCGAGATGTCCGCGACCTTGCCTACGCCCAGTGCGCCGATTAATTGATCCGTCTCCGTCGCTTTGGCCGCGTTGACGGTCGCCATCTCCCAGAGGTCTTTATCGGAGAAGTGGCCATCAAGCTGGTCGCGATTCCATCCGTCCGCGCAGGCCAATTCACGGAGCATATTGGCCGATCCGCTATAGGTCCAATCAGTGCCGAGCGCGATCACGCCGCCGAGACGGTCGAAGATGTGTACGTCCGCTGTCACTCCGTAGAGAGAGATGTTGGAGCGGGGGGACCAGATGAGCTTTGTCTCGTCCAGAGCCATACGGAAATAATCAGCGGTCGTCAGCGCGATGCTGTGGATGTGCGCCGCGTTTGACTCCGTGAAATCCTGACCACCATCGAAGGAGGTGCTCTGGCAGCGAAACTCTTCTTGGGCGAAGTTATCAATCCCTTCGGCCACGTGAGGAATGAACGCAGCGAAGCGCGCGACCTCGGTCTCTGTATAGCGGTAGTTCCAGCCACAATCTTCACGGAATTGGCGGTTCGCGTCCCCCAAGGAGAAGGTCTGAAACTTGACCTCGCGAAAGCCCGCGGCTCGCTCTTCACCGGACAATCGGTCCAAATTACGTAAGCCGCCGCTCGCGCTCCCTGAGCCCACAAGAGAGGTCACGCCGCTGAAGATCATGCGCAGCTCTCCCCAGCGATTGCCGCTCGATGTCTCGTTCGTGCCATGCTCGTTCTGAGGGGTTGAGAGAGCTCGACGCCATTCGTGGCGGTGGTCATATCGTCGCTCTCCATGATCGATGGGAGCGCCCTCGGTGAAAGTGATGTGGTCGTGTGGGTTGATGAGCCCAGGAGATACGACCGCGGTGCCGCACTCTATCCGAGTAGCGGTGGCGAAGGCTGGATGGTCTGTGCAGTCGCACCCTGCGCAGATGATGCTGCCTTCATCGATGAGGACCGCGCCCTTTTCAAGAGGGCCGCTTGCGCCGAGAAGGGTACCGCGAATGAAGAGCGCGCTGCCGTCACCTTGCGTTGAATCACAGACCCCCTCTGCGATCGATGGAACATCCACTTCGCAGCTGCCGCTTGGAAAAGGGCCTGGATCCATACCCATCATGGCGTCTGGTGTGGGGTCGTCCACCTCCGCGTCACCTCCTAGGTCGGCTGAAGGCGCGACGACGTCCGCCGCGCTCATGGCGCTGGGCGAGTCTCCGTCGTCACAGGCGATGACCAAGAGTGATGAACACACGAGAAGGGCTAGAAGCGTCTTTGAGAATGTATGCATTGCGGGAGAATATGCCCTTCGTTTAGAGCAGCGCAAGGGGCGGCCATCTGCAAGAGCCCTCAAGATCAGGTGTAGGTCTCTAATTTAGTGAATATCTTATTGTGCGCAACCGTCTCCAGACGGGGTCTAGGGTCGGAGACCCTATTCATCAAATTAGCGTCCGTTCGTCTGGGGGCCCCAAGGTCTTAAGAAATACTTTCAGTGCGGACGTGAACATGGCGCACCTACCAAGAGAGCGATGTCCTTCTCGTGGAGACGTTCTCAATCGCTTGATGGGGGGCGGCAAGATCGTGCCCGCCTCATGACCCGTCGAGGGCCCGACCTGGTCGAGGAAATCTAGCTCTCCCTAAACTTAGGGGATCGCCCTTCGAAGAAAGCGGCGAGCGCCTCCTCATGCTCCGGTGCTGCCCAGACTGTCTCGAACAGCTGATTCTCAAGGTGTGTTGCGGCCTCAATATCGACCGCCGAGACGCTACGCAGCAAGGTCTTCATCGCCCGGATAGCCCGTGGGGCCCCTCTCTTAATCTTGGTGACCCAAGCGAGGGCCGTATCCATGCCGTCACCGGTGGAGACGACCTCATTGACGAGGCCCAAAGCGAGGGCTCTGTCGGGAGTAATCCGGGGGCAGAGGGTCGTCAACTCGATGGCGCGCGGATAACCTACGGTCTGCACGAGGCGTCCTCCACCAGACCATCCTGTGATGAGCCCAACCTGAACCTGCTTGAAGCAGAGATACCCATGGGACTCAATGATTCGCATGTCGCAAGCGAGGGCGATCTCCGCCCCTCCACCAATCGCGTAGCCGTTGAGGACCCCAATCACCGGTACAGGGAGCTGAGATATCGCGGTGAGGCTCCCCTGCATCTTGCGGCTCATAGCCGCCCCTTCGACCCCTGTGCCGTAGCGCTTAAGCCACTTGAGGTCTCCCCCTGCACAGAACGACTCCTGACCTGACCCGGTGACGATGACGGCGCTCAGATCTGCGCGTCGCCCCAGCGCGTCGACCCGCTCTTCGAGAGCGTCCATTAGCTCGCCATTAATCGCGTTCTTAACGCTTGGTCGATCGATGGTTAGGGTCACGACACCATCTTGTTCTTCCTGAAGTAGGACGCCCATCGAGTCTCCTGAGGCAGCGATCTGCTGCAGATGTCTTCTGCCAGCAGATGGAGACCATCTTCGACGGTGTGAGTCAAGAGACCTGGGAGGCCGTCTTGGATGAACCGTGGCGCTCCAGCCAGGCCTCTGTCATCATGAGCGAGGGTTATTGTCCGGGGGAACTCATGGTAATCTTCGATATCGCGACCGCCTTCGTCGTGGGCGGTGCAATCGGTGTTCGTGCGAAAGGGCAGGGGCGAGACCTCGCGCTCGTCGCGGCCAGCTTAGGGGTTGGTGCGCCCGGGCTCATCTTCCTAGACGCCTTCCCCGACTGGGATTGGCAATATTTACTCGACCCGACTGCACTCCCAGCGGGCGTACCAGGGATGTTTCTGACGGCCATCATCGTCATGGCGCTCCTCGGTCATCGACTCTGTAGCGCATCTCCCAAGACGCTTTGGGCCGGCCTGGCCGTGTTCCTCGCGTACACCGCTTTCAGCGTGCCTCGTATTCCCTATGTGGGGACTCGGGCCCAGTATCTCGCCGGTGAGGCGCCGATGTTTCCCAGTGATTTCATCACGCTCTTAGCGTGCGTCGTACCCCTCGCCGTCGCGGTACTCGCGTACTGTTTGGTCAAGGCAGGCCAGCTGGGGAGTGAAGAGACGGCCGGATGAACGACCGCCATTCGATGGCCCCGTACCAGCTGGGAACCCGGGCAAAACGAACCTTCATCGCGCTGACGAGAGCGGCGATCCCGGCGGGTGATCAGCTGAACGCACCGGTCGATGAAGAAGAGGTCGTCGAGAAGGTCGGGCTGGCTCTGACGTCTATGGGAGTCGATGGGCGTGTTTCGACCTTGCTCATCGTCTTCTTCTTCGAATGGCTGGCCGTCTTTCGGTATGGACGCCCGTTTAGTTCGCTACCTGTAGGAAGACAGACGGCTTGGGTACACAGCTGGGTCGACAGCGGCTTCTCTATCTATCGAATGGCCGTGCGCGCCTTGCTCACCCTGGTAAAGCCGATTCACCTCGCTAACCGGCGAGTAGGTCAGCAGCTCGCGTATTCGACGGCGAATCTCGAGGTGGAGCCGCCTGAGTCTCCGGTACGGCTCCCCGAAGAGAGAGTAATCACCCACATCGATTCCGACCTAGAGGTGCGTGTTCAGGTTGTCGTGGTGGGCTCTGGAGCAGGCGGCGCCGTGGTCGCTGCCGAGCTCGCGGAGCGGGGAATCGATGTCGCTATCGTCGAAGTCGGTCGAAACTTTAGCCCCTCAGAGCTGGGCCGTGACCCGCTCTGGTCGCTCAGGGAGACCTACTTGAACGGAGGGGCTACGGTCGCCTTGGGCCGTCCTGCGATCCCGATCCCCATTGGCCAGACCGTGGGAGGCACCACGACGGTGAACTCCGGGACCTGCTTTCGGACGCCGGACCGAGTGATGGACAAATGGGATGCCCTGGGACTCGGTGTTGATCGCGTCTCTCTGGACAAAGCTTTTCAGCGCGTTGAAGAGCGCATCAATGTACGTCCGGTGCCACCAGAGCTTCTCGGGGGCTCTAGCCACATCATCGCTCGGGGAGCGACCGCCTTGGGTCTTAAGCACGGCCCATTGAGACGAAACATAGGCGACTGTCGGATGAGCGGCGTCTGTGCGTTTGGGTGTCCTCGCGGCGCCAAGCAGTCCATGAATGTCACCTATATACCCCGGGCTTTGGAGCATGGGGCGACTCTGTATTCGGGGTTCCGTGCGGAGCGTATCCTGACGGCGGGAGGCCGCGCCGCTGGGATCGTCGCGGCCCCCAAGGATGGTGGACCGACGCTGACGATCAACGCAGACGTCGTCATCAGCGCCTGCGGTTCCATCAGCGGTGTGCCTTTTCTAGCCCGAAATGGGGTGAAGTCCGATCATTTGGGTCGGCATCTGAGCATTCATCCCTGCGGTAAGATCGCGGCCATCATGCCAGAGGTCGTCAATGGCTGGAGAGATACGCCTCAGGGCTACGGGATCTATGAACTGTTCGATCAAGGGATCATGTTTGAGGGGGCGTTCGTCCCGCCCGAGCTTGGCAGCATCGCGATCCCCTTTGTGGGGCGGCGGTTCACCGAGATCATGGAGCAATATCAAAATCTAGCGATGTTTGGCCTCTTGGTCGCTGACGAACCAAATGGGCGTGTTCGTGCTGGACCAGGAGGACGTCCAATCATTAGCTATTGGATGAGCAAGCGCGATTTGGAGCGCATGCGACGGGGCCTTATTATGCTCACTGAGGTCTTCTTCGCAGCCGGGGCTGAACGGATTCTCTTACCGATCGCGGGAAGAGAAGAACAGTTGAGCTTGGAGGCTGCAAGGAGTGCTCTCGCCGGCCCACTGGATCCGTGGCGTCTAGAGCTTGTCTCTTTTCATCCACTCGGCACCGCGCGCATGTCCGCTCGTTCTGAGGACGGCGTCATTAATCCAGAGCTCGAGGTGTGGGACCGGCCTGGTCTCTATGTGATCGACGGCAGCATCTTCCCATCGTCCCTCGGCGTAAACCCACAGCTGAGCATTATGGCGCACGCGACGATGGCCGCCGAGCGGATCGCTAACCAATTGGGTTGATGATCGCGTGGGGGTCTTCCATGAGATCGAGGAGAGTGTTGAGGACCCAAGCTGTCCTGACCATCTCGGTGTGACCGACGCCAGACAAGGCCACGGTGCGTACGCTCATGCTCGTGCCGACCCTCGGGGTGCCGGACCGAATCGGACACAGCATATCTGAATGGCTGACGACGGAGACGAGAGGCACATCTTCCGGCCAAGGGCTCTTGTTGAGGGCGCGAACGAGCCCTGAGATCGGAGTAATGTCTAGGGGAGCCCGGCTCACCAAACCACATCCGATCAGTAGCCCAGCGATGGCCGCCGGGGTCCCTTGATGGGGTGAACCGATGGTGAGTACGCCGCTGACTCGATCGGCCGCTCCCTCAAGTTGAACGGCGCTTCGGGCGATCATACCGCCGATGGAGTGTCCCACGACCCAGGGGCGAACGTCCTCCGGAAGACCTTTCAGATAGGTGGCGAGCCTTTGGCCTGCCCGAGCGACTCTGTTCGTCTGCCAAAGCCCACGGATACCACCGCAGCTTGGGATCGCGCAGGCGTGCCCTTCCACCTCGAAGTGCTCCACCATCTCAGAGAGGGACCGGGGAGTAGTCCCGAAGCCATTTACGAGGACGACGGTCGGCCGTGGAGCCATGGGCCTTCGCTGTGGAGGAAAGAAGTTAGTGAGAGGACCGATGTTACGTTGAAAGAGGCTCATGCTGACGATCTTAGCTCAAGGAGAGGCGATTGAACCACCTCCCTTATGAACAGAGCGCGCGAATCTCCTCTTGATACAGGTCGCGGAGACGCTGAGTGACCGGACCTGCGCGTCCATCTGAGATGATTCGACCATCGACCTCGCGTACAGGGATGATACCGGCGAAGGTGCCCGTGCAGAAGGCTTCGTCGGCGCTGTACACTTTCGTGAGGGTGAAGTCTCTCTCTGCGGTTGATATCCCATTCTCCTTAGCGAGCCTAAGCATATTCGCGCGGGTGATCCCTGGCAGACAATAGCGACCGGATGACGTCCAAAGTTCTCCGTCTCTGACGATGAAGAAGTGCGTCGAATTACACGTCGCCACGAAGCCATGTGGATCGAGCATGATGCCTTCATCTGCGCCCATCTTTGATGCCTGGATACAGGCTGTGACGCAGTTCAGCTTTGAGTGTGAGTTCCAGCTCGGATCTTGGACGTCTGGCCGTCCACGGCGTACATGAACGGTCATGAGTTTAAGCCCCTGGTCAAAGAGCGCGGGGTCGGGCTCTTTCCACTCGGCTGCGATGACGATCGTGGGTCCTCCTAGATTTACGGATGGGCCTTGGAAGGGGGTCGCCTTGAGGCCACGGGTGACCATCAATCGAATATGCACCCCTGAGATCATCTCGTTTGCTTCTGTAGTTCGATAGATCTGTTCAGTGAGCTCTTCTCGGCTGTGACCAATGTCGAGATCGATAGCCTTCGAGCCTTCGAAGAGGCGCTCTAGATGCTCCGCAAGGTAGGGAACCGTTCCGTTATAGAGTCTGAGCCCTTCCCAGACGCCGTCCCCCATGAGGAAGCCTGAGTCGAAGACTGATACTTGGGCCTCAGGGCGCGGCTTAAGTTCGCCGTTGATAGAGACCAAAACGTGAGCGTTGCGTTGGTCCTGAGCGTAATCGTGACTACTCGCCATAGGAGGATGATAGGGACTTGCTGGGCTCATGGGCAAGAGGGAGTTGTCTGTTCACCCTGCCCAAGTCAAAGGAGCCAGATCAGCCTCCGGTGATGATGCCCTTAAGTGCGGCGAAGTCTAGGGAGTGAATCGCGCCCACTCGTACGCATCGCAGCTGCCCCTTGGGGTCGATGAGCGCGTGGATGGGGATGGCAGCGTGGGGGTCGAGTCCGAGACTCTCGAGCAGCCCGTTAAAGTCATCCTTTGACCTCAGCCAACGAACGGGGCCGGGCAAGCCGGCCGCGATCTTCGCGTTGACCTTTGCGCCCGCGTCTGGCGCGTCGATGGTCAAGAGTTCCAGTCGGATCTCCTGCTCCTGGGAGGCGAGAGATTTTGCCCAGCGGGCCAATAAGGGCATCTCGTCCATACACGGAACACACCATGTCGCCCATAGGTTGAGCCACGTCCACTTACCCGTCAGCTCTGGTGGCTGAGTCGCCTCTTGTCCAGGGAGCGGTTGCAGGGGCGGCCACTTGAAGACGATGGAGTCAGGCCCCGATGCAGGGTACGTCTTCTCGCAGAAGCCGCTTCTGTCATTGACGACCCCTGTCTTTGCGGTCTGCTTGACCGCCGCGACTCTCGCTGTGCTTGTTCGTCGCTTTCGCGGTTTCTTGTCGCTGGTGCATCCCGCCAAGAGGAGGGCGATACAGCCATAAAGAAATGGGCGCCAGTTCATCGGTGACCTCTCTCAGATAGCGCAGTCGATCCACGCGACAAATGCGCTTCGGTTAATCTCTTTCTCGGTGCACTCAGCGTCCCGAGAACGATTCCAATTACAGAACTCCTGCCCGAGCTGAGCGAACCCCTCACCGAGCCATAGCAGACCGACCTGTTTCTTCAAATCTGGGTCATTGAACTTCTGCTCTAAGTGTTGCAGAACGCTCCGCGCGCGGCCCGCGCTGAGCTCCTCGTTGTGTTCTGCTTTACCGTCCGGGCTGGCGCGGGCGACGACGAAGAAGAAGCTCGCTCCACCTTGGCCGCCCCAGGCCTGTTCGACGGTGCTCCGACCGGTCTCATCCAGTTCTATTGAGTCGGCGTCGTACTGAATAATATGCGCCTTCTTGCCTAGAGGCCGGAACAGCGCGTTGAACTCCTCGTCAGAGAGCTGGGCGACCTGTTGAGCCTGCATGGGCTGGCAGCCACGGCCTGAGCCACCGATCAGCCCGCACGCCGTCGCCACCCTTCGAATGATCGACTTGAGCTTCGGGGTGCAATAGGCATCTTCAGCGACGCTCGCGATGGCGACCGCTTCCTTGGGCTCGTCGCTGGCTTCGTTGAGACGCTGCTCTGCCGAACCCAACCACGAGAACACGAAGAAGGCAGGAATGATGAGCGAAGGGAGGCCGACGAGCGCCTTCTGTACGTATGGATTCATTGTGCACCTCCCGTCATGCGAGTGAGGGTGTACTCCAGACCGAGATCTGTGTCTTCGTCGCAGAGCCGCTTCCCCTTGATGAAGAGCTGCGGTGTCATCACAGGCAGCGCGTTGGCGACCGCCCAGCGAAGGCTCTTAACCATCTTATTTCGCGCGACCGCCGTACCCATGCATCGGCCGGCGGTAGGGAAGGTGCTCTTGAGCAGCGCGCGGAGCTTCTTCTCGTCGGTCTTACCCATCTCGAGCAGCTCGTCTTGACGTTCGAAGGCCCATTGAAGAATCTTGGATGCGTCTGATGGCGCACATAACATCGCCTCAGACACGGCACAGGCGCCGGGGTGCAGCGCCGTCTTCACCATCCAATTGCATTTAGAGTCTAGGGGAAAGAGGACCGCTTTCTGACTGAGGAGCGTGTCGAGCCCGCTCTCCTTGAGTCGCTCATCGAACGCCCGGCAGGCAGGACAGAGTGGATCTAGCAGCTCGATAGAGGGAGTGGCGCCGGCTCTGGGCGCGATGTCCACCATGATCTTAGCTGGATCTTCTGCTTGGGCGAGGGTGCCACACCCTGCCGCGCCCTTAATCTCTTTATTGTCCGCCGCGACCTCCGGGATACCTCCTAGGTAAATGAGGACGGTGATCCCCACGAAGGCGACACCCTCGAGGATCCCGATGGCGAACTTCGCGGGTCCGCCATCGCCGCTCAGAGGTGGTGGCGCCTCGCTCATGAAGACCGTGAGCAGCGTCGACACGAACAGCACGCCGCTCACGACGTAGATACCGACACAGACGGTGCACATCTCGCCGATCTCAGACGCTGCGATGTTGCCATAGATGATGCTCATCACTACGGGGAGCGCGCTCGCCACACATAGGAACAGAGCCTCGGAGCGACCAGGGCTCCCTCTCCACAGCAGGTGTCCTGAGCGATAGGCGAGGAAGGCGAATACGGCGAGGGCGAAGAGACTGATGGGGATTCCCCCCCAGTAGAGATCTCTGAACCAGGAGCTGTACTGACTCAACATGACCGTCCGACAGCCGCTGTCTCCCATCATCGCGTCTGCCCCAGGCACCACGGAGCAGCTGATGGCGTGAACTTGTCGGTCTAGGTGCGCGATAAAATCGGAGGTGCTCGTACCGGCGAATAGCATGCCGGCGATAGAGGCGAGAAAGGAGAAGGCGAGCGGTATTCGCGCGGGCTTCTGCCCGAAGCTGATGTCCTCATCATCGAGGGCAGCGCTCTCCTCGGTCTCGTCGACGTCGAAGTCTTCCCACTTTGCCATTGAGTCTCCCTGTCGGTTCCGATGTTCGAGGGAGAATAGGAAGTTCACTGGTCGGCGGGCAAGCCAATTCCCGCGCGCCACTCCTCACGAGTGTTTGAGGCTACTGCACGCCGAGGCTACGCTTCAGTCGTTGTGGGACTTGATGAACGTCGATGAACTCTTGAACGAGCGCAGCGACATGCTCCGGGATTTCGGCGAGGGATGTGCGCTCAGCGCTCAGTACCGAGATGACCGATGCGTGCGCCTCCTGCTCGTTGAGGTGACCAGACTCCACCATGGCCAGGACTAGGGCCTCTTCCAATTGGCCATCGTCCTTAATGTCTCCGATGGTCGAGATGAGCCAATTGAATGCGTAGATGAGTGAGGCATCGAGCCCGATGGTCTCTCCCTCTCGAGGATCATGCGGATATTTGGTGTAGGGAGCGTTGACGATCTCTGGCCCGTGGTATGCGACGAGATCGGGGGCCAAGGTGTCTTTAGCTGTCAGCTCCATCAAGCCTCCTAGGGATTGGGCGTAGATGCTGATCCACCGGGCCGTTCTGCGAAACTCATGTACACCGTCTTCGAGCTCGTCGAAGTCGAGCTCTTCGCTCTTTCGAATGACCTTATCTAGCTCCTTATTGAAGAACTTCAGTATCTTTTGTCGGTCCTTCTTGGGGGAGCGCCATTGAACAGCGTCGAGGGATTTTAGAATACCCTCAAGGTTGGGGGAGCCTGCAGACACGCCGCCGGTCGTGATCCAGCCGCAGCCAAAGAGAGCCTGTTCGAAGCTCTTGAGCGCCTGCTCTTTGTGGTTGTCGAGGTGGTCTATAACCGCAGCG
>CALELH010000589.1 GCA_937902595.1 uncultured Myxococcales bacterium | reverse complement strand
TGACTCGAAGCGCACGAACTCCTGGTCTCTTGGAGGGATGTGCATCTCCTGCTTCTTGGGCGGCAATGTGTCACCGATGACCCCGCCCATATTCCCCAAGGCAAAGCGACTGCCCTTAGTGTCCTTACTGATCGCCGCGAAGACCGCACCGCCTCTCCGGCGAATCTCTCTCTCTAGCCCGAGCACCGAGTCCCCACTGAGCTCGACGGTCTCTAGGAAACGTCCTGACTTTGTGGCGTGGACACTCAAGACAACGCGCAGCGCGCTATCCAAACGCTCGACTTGTCCCGTGACGACGTAGTGAGCCTTAAGACGCTTCCCTGTCTCGACCGCACATTGTCCTATACAGTCCGCGAGCGTCTTTCCTGGTGGCAGAAACGCCATCATATTGGCCTGGGTCATCATCTGAAACTGTCGCGGTAGGGTCGTGATCCCCTGCTGCCGAACAGCGTCAGTCAACAGAACCACATGGCCATGGACCAACCCCGCACCATTCGTCAGTGGTAAGACCGCCACGCGTTTAGTCGATTCACCGTGAGCGCTCCCCAGGAGGGCCGTGCAAGTGAACAGCAAGATCGCAGAGAGGGTTCGCGCTGTCTTCATCACGGTCGCCCAGAGAAGACAGGTGGACCATCCCAACGAACACGCATGGTCGTGATCTTTTCTCGAGAGAGCTTCAATTCGACCTCCTGCTTGTGGCCGTCTGCTCTCAGCGTGATGCGCGTCGTACACAGAGGTAACCCGATGTGCTCGAAGGTCTCTCCGAGGGGCTCTCCATCGGAGTAGATGGTGGCTCTCACATGATTCTTAGATTCATCCATAAGCTCGACTTTGAGGCCCGCAGGGTGAACTGATGGCTTGAAGTCAACATCGATGACCCGCCCGCGAGCGACGCTCACATTCTGGATATGTGGGAGGGCACACTCCTCGCGACCGACCCGAACTCGGTAGAGCTTTGGAGATCGACTAAACCGTTGAGGGGTCTCTCCTGCGTGCTTACCATTGATGAAGATGTCCATCTTTCGAGGGATGGACCGTATGTGCATCCCCCCTTCGTCCTTGTCGAGTTGAAGCGCGACCGTTCTGGCGCCCAAGATTTGTTCGTTGACCTCTCTCGAGACGTATCCAACCTTCGCCATCGAAACTCGATAACGACCAACCTCAAGGTCTTCCTTACAGGGAGTCACGCACAGGGTTCGTCCATCTACAGTGACCGTCGCGCCCTCTGGGTCCGACCGAAACTGGACCGTAATGATCTCACCGACAGACCGGCGTTTAGATTTCGAGCCACCGACGTGATCCACGATCGCCAAGAAGACGGCTCGCAGCCTTTGGCTCAAATCGACCTCGACCGCGCCGACGGTTACGCCACCCGCGGTAATACTGGCCAACGGCGTCGCGGTCGTCGTCGCATACAGGCCAATGTTGAGGCGATATTCCCCCTCAACCTGAACGATTTGCCCAGTGACTACATAGTCGACATTCATGAGTTGGGCCGTCTGCAGAGCGCACTCCCCAACACAATCTGCCATGCTCTTCCCAGGCGGCAGCATCGTCTCAAGGTTCTCTCTTGTCAGGATGCGATACCGAGCAGAGGGCACCAGGAAGGTGAGTCCAGTTCGACGGACTTGGTCAGTCAGCGTCAAACGCTCGGAGAGAGACACCGAAGCTCCCTCGATAGGGAGCACCGCAACCCGGTTTGGCGACGCCCATCCAGCGATCGGCACCAAAACACACAGCGCTACTAAGAGTCGAAACACTCGGCCCCCACCAATTGAATCGTTCCACCCCTAAGTGGACTCAGGGACTGGATACAATGTCAACGAGTGGAACATCTAAAACAAGCTGTTCATTCCCAAAGAGGTGGTGTGAATGTCCTCTCCAGCAAGAGCCAACAGCCTCAGAGAATGTAGCGACTAAGGTCTTCGTCCTCCAGAACGGCGCCCAGCTTATCGCTCACAAGCGCCGCGTTGATCACGACGCTCTGCCCAGACATCTCTGACGCCTTGAAGGACACCTCCTCCAGGACTGTCTCTAAGACCGTATGCAGGCGCCGTGCGCCGATGTTCTCTAAGCGGGTGTTCGCCTCATAGGCGACGCGGGCAAGCTCACGGACCCCATCCTCTTCGAATACGAGCTCAACCCCCTCGGTCTTGAGGAGTTCCCGATACTGAGTCACCAGACTGTTCTTAGGCTCGCTCAGGATACGGAAGAACTCCTCCTCACCGAGCGCATCAAGCTCAACTCGAATCGGAAAACGCCCCTGTAATTCAGGGATCATGTCCGCGACCTTGGACTCATGGAATGCGCCAGCTGCGATAAACAAGATGTGGTCGGTCCGAACAACGCCATGCTTAGTGGTGACCATACTACCCTCGACGATGGGCAAGAGATCTCGCTGGACACCTCCACGACTAATGTCGGGACCTTGCCCCCCGCCGCCGCGGCCACCGCCGAGAGCGATCTTGTCGATCTCATCGATAAAGATAATCCCGCTGTTTTGGACGCGCTCCAGGGCAAGCTCGCTCACCCTCTGCATATCCACCATCTTCTCGCTCTCTTCGACGATGAGCGCCTGCAGCGCCTCCGGCACCTTGAGACGTTGCTCCTGGGTCTTCGCTGGCCCGCCCATCATCCCCTGCAAGTTGCCGAAGGCGTCCTTGAGGTTAGACATCATGTCTTCCATGCCTGCGCCCGCGATGACCTCAAAGTTTGGCGTCGCCGAGGGCGCAGTCGTCTGCAGGCTCACGTCTACATCGTCGAGCCCACCATCCCGTAGCTGCTTCCGCAAAGATTCCCGCTCAGCCGCAGAGATCGGCGGACGGGCGCTCTGCCCTTGCGAGCCCACCGCAAAGTAATTAGGGGCTTGCTCTGGAGCCGCTGGTCGCGCCTGCTCAAGCAGCAGATCGATCAGTCGATCCTCTGCCGTCTTCGCTGCATGCGCTTGAATCCGCTCCGTCTCCTCTGTCCGAACCATATTGACGGCAATATCCGTCAGATCTCGGATCATCGACTCGACATCTCGACCTACATAGCCAACCTCAGTGAACTTACTCGCCTCGACCTTAATAAAGGGCGCCTGCCCAAGCTTCGCGAGACGTCGCGCGATCTCGGTCTTCCCGACCCCAGTTGGACCGATCATGATGATGTTCTTCGGCGCGATCTCATCTCGAAGGTCCTCGGGCACGTTCTGCCTCCGCCACCGATTACGTAGGGCGATAGCCACGGCTCGCTTCGCCTTCGCCTGACCGATAACGTACCGGTCCAGCTCAGACACTGTCTCACGTGGCGTAAATACGGGTTGATCAATGCTCATGGGATGATCTCTCTCATGGATAAATGTGTCTTAAGCGGTCTCTAGAGACTCAACGACGAGGTTGTCATTCGTGTAGATGTCGATGTCAGCGGCGATCTTCAGAGCTTCGCGAGCGACGGTCTCGGCGTCGAGTTCAGTGTGCGTAAGCAACGCGCGCGCCGCAGCGAGAGCGAAGTTACCTCCACTTCCGATGGCGATGGCGTCGCCGTCTGGCTCGATCACGTCGCCATTTCCACTAATCAGTAGAGTTCGCTCAGCGTCGCCGACCAGTAAGAGCGCCTCTAAGCGACGTAGGTAACGATCCGTGCGTCACTCCTTCGCGAGCTCAACGGACGCGCGCACCAAGTTCTTGTTGAACGTCTTCAACTTGGCCTCGAATTTCTCTACGAGCGTGAAAGCGTCCGCCGTAGCCCCGGCGAAGCCTGTCAGGATCTCACCATCCAAGAGAGTCCGTACCTTCACGGCGCTCCCTTTCATGATCGAGTTCCCTAAGGACACCTGACCATCGCCGCAAAACACGAGCTGTGCTCCTCGTCTAACAGCTAGAATAGTCGTTCCATGAAAAACCGGCTCGCCCATAGCGCATCTCCAATTCGTGATGCAGGCAACATAGGCACCGAACGTGCGCTGTCAATGAGCCGAGATGATTCGCTTAGTTCAGTTAGACTCGTGATCCGGATGAATTGGATCAGGATCCGGGACATCGCTTGGCTTCAAATGAGCGCGTGGATGTGCCTCGTCGTAGGTCGTCATCAATCTGTTGAGATCAACGTGCGTGTAACGCTGAGTCGTCGACAGAGTGCTGTGACCCAATAACTCCTGAATACCGCGTAAATCAGCGCCGCTACTCAACATGTGGGTAGCACACGCGTGCCTAAGCCAGTGTGGTGTAGCGCCAGCTTGCCGGCAGTTACCCCCAGCCGCCTCAACTAAGCGCTGAACAGATCGTACGGAGAGCCGACCTCCCCGATGATTCCGAAACAAGGCGCCGCTGTCTGCTCCTCGCCCAGTGAGCTCACTGCGGCGTTGCAACCAAAGGGTCACGGCGATGACCGCATGCCGGCCCATTGGTACAATGCGTGTTTTATTTCCCTTACCCAGGACGCGCACCGTGCCCTCATCTAAGTTAAGGTCATCGATGTTAATGCCGACGACCTCACTGACGCGTAGTCCCCCTCCATAGGTCAACTCGAGTAGCGCTCGGTCACGGTAACCAATCGCAGAGTCATCTCTCGGATGTTCCATTAAACGCGCGGCGTCATCAGCCGAGAGAAACTTGGGCGTCCGCTTGGGCAACTTCGGCGTGCGGATGTGGACGGTCGGGTTTTGCTCCAGATGTTCATTGCGAACAAGGAACCGAAAGTAGGCTTTCACCGCGGAGAGCTTACGTCCGACCGTCGCTGGTTTAAGGCCGTCACGATGCAATTTTGAGAGATAACGACGCAGGAGCCTGCGGTCCACAGTCTTTGGGTCGAAGACATCCTCACGCTCTATGACGAAACCGGTAAAATCTCCCAGGTCACGGAGATACCCTTGCGTCGTCAACGGGCTCGCCCGACGCTCTGTCGATAGATACTGATGAAACTCAGCTATCGTGTGATGTACCCACATGTACATTATTGTAGGTATTTTGCGTGGATAATGCCAATCCGCGCTATGAGAAGCGACCTATCACCGGACCCTCGACTACCAGTCAGCGCTGCGCTGAGACCACCAGGCCGTGAGCTCCTCTTGAGCCCGGTGAGCCATTCTCAATCGCTTCTCTCGCTTCTTCTCTCTCCGTCTACGTTCGATCGGCGCAAAGAGACTCCAATTGAGATTGCTCGGTCCATAGGCGCTCAAGATACCGTCAGCACGAAGGTGGCGCCAAAGGGCTCCAAACGCGGTCGTCGCCGGTGGCTTCGGCGCCTCCTCCCCACGCAACCTCGCCAAGATGTGCCAAGCGATTAGCTGGCCGCAGGCGGTGGACTCGACGTACCCCTCAACGCCCGTGAGTTGCCCCGCGAAGTATAAGTCTGGAGTGTCTTTGAAATGAAGCTCATCTGTGAGCAGAGACGGGGCGTGGAGATAGGTATTGCGGTGCACACTACCCAATCTCAGAAACTCAGCAGACTCCAACCCCGGCAAAGTACGGAGCAGTCTCTTTTGCTCTGGGTACTTCAACCGAGTTTGAAAACCGACCATATTCCAGGCGGTCCCCTCTCGGTTCTCCATCCTCAGTTGGGCGACGGCGAATGGCTGTTCGCCCGTCCTTGGATCCGTCAGACCGACCGGTTTCATAGGTCCAAACGCCAAGGTAAGCGGACCTCGCTCCGCCATCACCTCAATCGGTAGACAGCCCTCAAAGTATTTGGCCTGCTCAAAGTTATGAGCGCTGACCTTCTCCCCTGCGACAACGCCCTCAACAAATGCGTAATATTGCTCTTCACTCAGTGGAATATTGGCGTAATCCGCCCCATCGCCTTTGTCATATCGACTCTGTCGCCAGACGATGTCCCAGTTGATGCTTTCGGCGTCGATAATTGGCGCGATCGCGTCGTAGAAGTAGAGGCTCTCCTGCCCGGTTCGCTGCGCGATATCCGCAGCTAAATTAGTGTCCGTCAGCGGGCCCGTCGCTACGATGGTCAATCCGTCTGGTATCTCATCTACGACGCCACGTACTAAGTTAATGTTCGGATGTGCCTCGATCTGCGCCGTGATGTCCTCTGCGAAAGCATCGCGATCGACAGCGAGCGCGTCGCCAGCCGGCACCGCGTGACGGTCCGCAGCCGCCAAGATGTGGCTACCCGTCTCACGCATCTCCCACTTTAAGAGTCCAATCGCATTCGCGACATTGGCGCTGCGGAAGCTGTTGGAGCAGACAAGCTCAGCGAGCGCGTCAGTGTCCTGGGCTGCGGTACGGCGACTCGGTTTCATCTCATGCAGCACCACATTGAGCCCTCGCTCGGCGAGCTGT
>CALELH010000588.1 GCA_937902595.1 uncultured Myxococcales bacterium | reverse complement strand
GGTAAGCCATGGCTTACGACTTATTAACCGCGGAACGTCGATGGCCTGCCTGTCCCTTAGATGAATGGGGACGTCAGATTCGTCCAGCTTAACCACCCGGATCGGCTTCTCCAGAGCGACGGCCACACCAGCCTCAAACGCGCAGAAGAGAGAGCGGCCGCTCGACTCAGATGAGAGCACCACAAAGCGCTCACACTCTCGAATGTGAGAGATGATCTCACCGTGCCAGTCTGCGCCCGCATCGATAGAGTCTGCGCACACAAACAGCTCTAGACCATAGTCGGAGCGGAGCGCCTCAAGGGCAGGATAGATCAGAGGTTCGTCGCTGACCGCATGCGAAATGAACACTCGAGGCCGGGCGGTTGTCTCTTGTTCGAGCGGAGGGTCACCTGAAACGCACGCCTGAACCCTCGACCAAAGGGTCACCGCCGGCTCGGCCGGTATCGTCTTGTAGCGTGCTTCGCCAAACGCCCACCCGAGGGCGGCCTCGTCAAGACCAATGGAGATCACGAGCGTCTCATCGGCCTTCAATTCGTTGCGTCTGGCGAGCACGTCCGTGACGCCCAGCCCGTTCGCCAGGATGACCAGCGTCCGCGTGTGGATTGGACCTTCGACGGAGTGAGCAGAGGTCCCGTTAAATCTATGGGCCAGCCGGTCCGCGAGATTCCTCAGATGTGGACTCGCGAGAAAGACGATTTGAGCAATATCTGTGACCTCAGAGTTACAGGTCCAGCCCGCGCTCGCGTGACTGCCGTCACAGAGAGGGTACCGTGTGGAGCGACCACAGATACATTGCTCTAATGTCTTTGCGCCTGCTGTCACAACTCGTGCTCCCCGGTACCGCTTTTCACATCCTAACAGACTGAAACTATAGGTAGTTATCCATAATTTAGATGACGAAGCTTGTTCACTTTGCGGGCTCGGCGGGGGCCTTCAAGATCCAACAGGCCTCCCAGAATGGGTGTTCTTGGTTAACGTGTTGTAAATACTTGGCTTTATGTGGTTTTGGTGAGAACTGTTACTAGTGGGTGAGGCCCTCCGAAGCACCTGAAATGCTAGAATAGGCGGGTGATAGGGAAGGAGGTCGGTCATGACCACATCCGACGTCGAGGAGCGAGAAGCGCTCTTGGCTCGATATCTCCGCGCGCTTACAGCCTGTGGATATCCACTGGATCTCATCACTCGGAATTACGAGAACGGTAAATTCATCGCCCTCGATGAGCTTCGAGAGTATGTAGAGCGGGCGGAGGAGAGGCTAGCATCGCGCAGACCGTAATCAGCGCCTGTCAGTGTGCTTCGGATGTCGAGCGCAGGACGTGAGTCATCCACCAGGTAGCGGGACAGCCGAGAGCTGCTCGGCGCTTGAGTGAGCCCTGAAAGAATGGCTCTATCCCTTCGCCAAGCGTGACAGCGCGTCTTCAGTCTGATCCGGTCACGGAGTGAGTGTCGGCGATCTGCGGAGCGATAGGTGGGCTCACATGAAGAAGTCGAGCAGGTGACTCGAGGGGATAGGCAGCCTCTCCATGGTCCCCCAAGTCGAGGCCCTGGTCTTCAAGCTCTGAATTAGCGCGAATGCCCATCATCGCCTTCATCGCGATCAAGATGACAGCGGTGCAGCCTCCTGCGAACGCCGCCGCAGCGAGCACGCTGATGGTCTGAGCGATGAGGAGCTCCGCCCCTCCGCCGTACAGAAGACCGTCAGCTCCACCGGAGTTGACGGCCTTGGTCGCGAAAACGCCGGTCAGGATTGAGCCGACGATTCCACCTACGCCATGGCAAGCGAAAACGTCGAGGGTGTCGTCAATCCCAAGCCGGCCCAGGCGCTCAATGGCTGTGAACGCGACAAGCGCGCCCAGCAGACCCATAGCGATAGCGCCCATAGGGGTCACAAAACCTGCGGCTGGGGTGATCGTCACGAGACCCACTACCGCGCCAGTCGCCGCGCCGACCGCGGATGGGCGTCGGCCCTTCCAAACGTCGAGAGCAACCCAGATGATCATCGCCGCTGCTGCGGCGAGATTTGTCGTTACGATGGCCAGAGCCGCGATGCCATCGGCAGCGAGCGCTGACCCCGCGTTGAAACCAAACCAACCAAACCAAAGTAGAGCAGCGCCCAAGAGGACAAAGGGTACGTTATGTGCCCGGCTCTCCTCGTCAGCTATGAGGCTGCTCCGTCGCCCAAGGATCAAGGCTGCGACGAGCGCCGATACGCCGGCGCTGACGTGGACGACCGTTCCGCCTGCAAAATCCAGAGCGCCTAGATCGGCGATCCAACCGCCACCCCAAACCCAGTGACACAGCGGGTCATAAACACAGACAGCCCAAGCGAGGATGAAGAAGACGTACGCTTTGAACTTCATGCGCTCGACGACGGCTCCCGAGATGAGAGCGGGTGTGATTACCGCGAACATCATTTGGAACGCCATAAAAGCGTAGTGCGGGATAGTCATGCCCTCGACAGGGGCGGCGCCTACGTTTTCGAGGCCAAAGAAGCCTAGCCCGCCGATGAAGGAGTTCCCCTCGGCGAAAGAGAGTGAGTAGCCGAGTACGGCCCACTGAATGGCCACTACGCCCATGGCGATGATGCTCATCATCATCGTGTTGAGAACGTTCTTTCCTCGAACGAGTCCGCCGTAAAAGAAGGCGAGTCCCGGCGTCATCAAGAGGACAAGCGCCGTCGAGGTTAGAATCCAAGCTGTATTTCCACTATCGATAGTTGGCTGCATTTTCGTATCCCATCGGGAGTCGTTACGTGTGCGTGCGACGATGTATTCGCAATGACCATGCCAAGAGTCATTCGCTTACAAACCTGCTCAGGGCCAAGGGGCCTGACGCTTTCTTAACGACACGTTTGTCGTTAAGCGACAAAAGTGTCGTTTCCGTCTGTGCCTAAAGGGTCACTACGATGTCAGCGCGTGCTGCTGCTCGCACGGGAGCTGAGCCTCTGCTAAAACAGGGGAGTGGTAGACGTTTGGGGGCGAGCTTAGATGAGAGTTGTATTTTTGTTGTTCGGGCTGATGCTCTCGGGCTGTGGTGATGAGACAGCGGCGCGCAGGCCGGTCGCCGATGCTGGTACAGCCGCTAGAGCTGATGCCTGCTGTGAAGCAAACGCTGGCGCTGTGGGACCTGTTGGACCTATTGGACCCATGGGACCCGCCGGTTCAGCTGGCGCTCCTGGCGCTGACGGTGCTCCAGGACCTCAAGGTGAGCGAGGACCACAAGGCGAGCAGGGCACACGAGGAGACCAGGGTCCTCAAGGAGCCGTGGGCGTTCAAGGTGCGGCAGGAGAGCGCGGCCCAAGAGGAGATCAAGGGCCGCAAGGGATCGCCGGCGTACAGGGACCGCCGGGGCCGCAGGGAGCTGCAGCTGGGCTCCGTTTTGTAGGAGTCTCCGGGCTCAGCGTTCGGTGTGACGGTGGTCTAAGAGGACTGCAGATCGCGTGCTCTGATACATTCGAAGGGTCTCAGCCCTGTCGATCCGGTGATTATCAGCGGACCCAAGCGCCCCCGGAGATCGACGCGCGCGCTCTGATCTTACCGGAGTTCATCAACTTCGCCGTTCGGCCCGATGGCAACGTGTACGCGCTCGACATCTCGGGCCTCTCATCGAGCCCAACGGAGTTCACGTGTCATGGGTGGCAGGGAATTCGCGGAGTCCACCTAGCGTTGGAAACCAACGGTGCGTTTAACTTGGTTGGTGCCATCGAGCCCCACCCTGTCGCGTGCTGCGTTCCTTAGTGAGCCAAGGGGCGAGTCGCTTAGGAACAGTAGCCAGGAAGTCACTCAAGTCATATGCTTGGCCAATGGCGAGGCTTCCAATAAAGCGTATGCTGCTTAGGGTGACCCTGGGGAGTCTATGCCTCTGGACTCTCGGGTGCGTTGACTCCGGCAGCCAGCCCGACTCTCAGAGTCTGAGTTCGGATATGGGCGTCCCACAGGACATCGCTTCATCCTTCGACCACGCCGCGAGCGCCGATATGGTGGCGCTTAATGATGCACAATCTCCCCGGGATATCGGCCCGTCCACAGCCGACATAACCTCAATGGACGCTCGGCTCATCGACGCTCTTGTAGACGTCCGTTTGCCTGTTCCTCTCGACTTAGGCGTCGACGCCACGGGAGATACGCACCTCGCCGATGTCGATGTCGTGCTGGATGCTGCGGCGCAGGAGCCGCGCGAGAGTCGCTGCAACGACCAAGCTGACGATGATGGAGACGACCGTATTGACTGTGAAGACCCGGATTGTCGTGGCGCCCCGGTCTGCTTCGACCTCCGTGAGATCTGTGATGATGGCATCGACAACAATGGAGATGACCGGACGGATTGTGATGATGTGACCTGTCATCTGGAACCCGGGTGCCCTCCACCTGATGTGGAGGCCTTTACGACAGAGCAGGTTGAGGCGCGCTTTGTTATTGACTGTGTTCCGTGCCACGGGCCGCCTCAGCCCGAAGTGCAATTGGACCTCACCCCTCCATTTCTAGACAGGATATTGAACGTTCCATCTTTCGAGGTAGAGCTCCCCTATATCAAGTCTGGAGATGCTGCTCAGAGCTGGATCTATCACAAGATTCGATATCGCCAATTAGACTTCATGGGCGACGGAGACGGAATGCCACCCGAGCACACATGGACCTCCGCGGACGCCCAAAGACTTGGTCTTTGGATCGATGATCTTGAGACCCAATAGTCAGCCAAGGCAGTTCCCAGAACCCAGAGTTGGCCGACGCTACTAAAAAAAACATGCTTCTTTAGATCGAAATTGTCCGAGGCTCGTTTCACCTCTTCGCAACTACCAATGTACAGCGTGTGGAGAAAAAGAAATGAAGCGTCGAGATGAGAACCGAGTCGTCCAGTCATGGACCGTGAGACTGAATCAAATTACCCAGAGATCTCGTGCAGGAGGCGCGCAGCCCGGAGTGAGCACTGAAGGGGTCGTCGCCGATAATCGGCTGTCGTTTCTTCCGCTGCTTGTGACCTTGGTTTTGAGCGTCTTCTTGACCGGCGCCGCGCCGACGGACACTGGCCGTCTCAAGGTCGTTCGGACAAGCCCTACAGGCGCTCTTGGTCAGCCGATCAAGGTGAATTGGGTCGGCAGCGCCACGGCCTCCCACACGATCAAGACCGTCGCCAAACAGGAGTTTTCCGTTCCGGCGGGCTGGTATCAGGTGAGCTGCTCTCCCACCGCTGGACAGGGCCGGGCGCATAGCTCGACGGTCCATGTGAGCTCCGGCGGTACTACCCTCGTTCGATGTTTCTTCACGAGAGAGGTTGAGGCCCCCGTCGCCCAGATTACCTCGGAGCCCGAAGCTGCGTCGTTGGACAGCATCTTTAAGGCGAATGGGCCGTCGCTACAGAAGTTCAAGCAGGTGCGCCTGGGCGCCAGAGGAAAGAAAGGGCGCGGTGGCATCCGGAGCGCCTCGCCTCCAATCGCAGCCGGTCGTATCGCGCTTTCGACTCGTCGACACGGAGCGCCCGCCCACGCCTCACTATTCGCCTCCGGTGATTTAGGGAGCGCAGACGGTAACACCGAGAATTACGACCGAGTGACTGAGAACGAGTTCAAAGCGGTCACCGACAGCCCCTTGTCGACCGTCTCCATCGACGTAGACACGGCCGCTTACGCCAACAGTCGTCGTTTCATTGAGCAGATGCACAGATTGCCCCCCAAGGACGCAGTTCGCATCGAAGAGCTCATTAACTACTTTGACTACGACTACGCTCAGCCAGAGGGGGAGCATCCCTTCGCAATCCACACCGAGGTGTCCGTGGCGCCCTGGAATCCAAAGAATCGCCTGGTTCACATCGGTCTACAGGGTAAAGAGATCGATATGTCCAAAGCTCCACCGTCTAACCTGGTGTTCCTAATCGACGTGTCTGGATCGATGCGGTCTGCGAACAAGCTTCCCCTCCTCGTTCAAGGTTTCAAGATGCTCGTCAATCGCCTGCGACCAGAGGATCGAGTCGCCATCGTCGTCTACGCGAGCCGTCAGGGGCTTTTGCTACCATCCACGTCTGGTGCTGAGAAAGGCAAGATCATAGCGGCGCTAGACGGTCTCTCTGCGGGCGGATCAACCGCGGGTGGCGCAGGCATCAAGCTGGCTTACAAGACGGCTCGTAAGAACTTCATAAAAGGCGGGACCAATCGCGTCATCTTGGCGACAGATGGGGACTTCAATGTCGGGGTGTCGAGCACCGCCGCTCTAGAGCGACTGGTAGAGACCGAGCGCGATTCAGACGTATTCTTGACCATTCTCGGATTTGGAAGTGGCAATTATAAGGACGCCAGGATGGAGACCCTGTCCAATAAGGGCAACGGCAACGCAGCCTATATCGACAGCATCTTGGAGGCCCGTAAGGTGCTCGTCAACGAGATGGGCGGGACTTTGGTGACCATCGCAAAGGACGTCAAGATTCAGCTAGAGTTCAATCCGGCTAAGGTCAAAGGGTATCGCTTGATCGGTTATGAGAATCGCATGCTGGCTGCCAAGGATTTTAACGACGACAAGAAAGACGCGGGAGAGCTGGGAGCCGGTCATACTGTCACCGCCCTCTACGAGATCATTCCTGCTGGGTCTGATGAGGCGATCGCCGGAGTGGATCCGTTGAAGTACCAATCGCGAAAGATCAGCGACGCCGCCAAGAGTTCTCCGGAGCTGCTCACAGTGAAGTTGCGTTATAAGAAGCCCACAGGGAAGAAGAGTATCTTGGTGTCACAGCCATTGATCGACCATGAGGTGGCGCTCGCGAAGACCTCTAATGCATTTCGGTTCTCTACGGCTGTCGCTGAATTCGGAATGCTTCTTCGCCAGTCTAAGCATCGCGGAGACGCCAGCTATAGCGCGATGATTGAGCGTGCCCAAAGCGCCCTTGGCGCTGATAAGCAAGGGTACCGAACCTCTTTCGTTCAACTCGCTCGCAAGGCTCAGGCGCTCGCAGGTGTCGCTCAAGGCGTGGACGATAAGGGAAACAGCACCTGCACTCCCCACGGGCCTTGTCCACAGCAAATCGCTCGGTAATAGACGCTTAAACGAGACCTTCGAGGGCGGTGGCTAGCCATCGCCCTCAGCGTCTTCAACCGGTGGGGATGAATCAGTAGGGTGAGGCGACCATGTCGAGTGTGGTGACGCTCAAATCAGCCCCGAGCGCCTTCAATCGATGAATGACCTGGAGGGCGAAGATCGGCACTGGTCGGTAGTGGCCACTCGCGTTATTGATCAGGAGGAGGCGACCGTCGATGACCAGGGCTTCCCCGCCGCTCGACACTGGATCGCCAGCCAAGAAGCTAGAGTGCTGAAAGATCCCGACTTCATGGTTGTAGGTCAGGTAGATACGACCACACCCATCCATCACATAAAGAGCCATAAGTGCGGCGCCGTGCTCATCTGAATATTCGGCTCGTTTCCAATCGATGGGGTAGCCTTTGTCGTCTACCAAGAGGCCGTCGCGTACGTATACCCGATACACTTCTCGCTGAGTCTCGTCGAAGTAATGCACCGCCGTGGCATAGTAGCCACCAGCCCTCTCTTCTCCCGTATACTTCTTGATCATCGCGAGGGTCTGGTAATCGCATTCCTGTGCAGGCTCAGCCAAAGGGAGCCTAAGGGGCAGAGCCATCGCTGTAGAGGCTAAGAGGGTCCCGCACAGCACGGCGGCGAACAAGAAAGGGCACATGAGTCGCGTCATCTGTACACCATAAACCCAGGCGTCGATTACGGCAACGAGATGATGCTGCTTTAGATGAACCCTTAAATCAGCGCTCATGTCGATCGTACCGGATGCTTGACGCGTGGCCCTCAACCACTGGATTCTCACGGCTAATGTCTGGAGGTTTTCTTGAAGTATCGAAAGTTTGGTTCCCTAGATTTTGATGTCTCTGTTGTTGGCTTCGGTTCCGCTGCGATCAGCGGCGAAGGCGGTGGCTATGGCTTCGGTGACATCACTGAAGCCCAGGCCATCGAGTTAGTTCACGCGGCTCAGGATCTGGGCATCAACCTGTTCGACACCGCGCCGATCTATGGATTCGGAATGAGCGAACAGCGACTCGGGAAAGCCCTGCGCGGTGCTCGGCGGGATGACGCCTTCATCGTAACTAAATGCGGGATCGCGTGGGATGATAAGAGGCGCGTTGGTCTGGACAATAGTCAAGCTACGACCCGTAAGATGATCGAGCAGTCCTTACGAGATCTACAGACGGAGCAGATCGATCTCTACTTGATTCACTGGCC
>CALELH010000587.1 GCA_937902595.1 uncultured Myxococcales bacterium | reverse complement strand
TACTGAGAGGGTGTTTCTGCACATTAAGCCAGCGACTGTCCCGGGATTAAACGCGTTCGTGAGCCGGGCCATATAGCCACTCAGGTTGCCTGTCGACATCAGCCACTCCAGGAACCGTGAGATTGGCATATTGTTGAGGCAGAATAAGCGGTCAAAGGTGAGCCCGTGGTTACGAAGAAGCGCGGCCTTCCACTCCGCTTCCATCAGCGTCTGATCTCCGGCGAGAAATGAGCCCGCAGGGTTCGACATCAGAGTGAGCATTCTCGAGGGGTCGCCGGTTCCATACCCAGCGTCGTTGAGCAATCGCAGCGCTTTCAATGACTTCTCGTAGGTGCCATCACCACGCTGGGCGTCTGTGTTCCGAGCCCGATAGTGGGGAAGAGAGCAGACGATCTCGACCCCGCGGTCACCAAGCCACTCGGCGAGACCACGGTTTCTAGGCAATAAGAGCACGGTCAGATTGCAGCGGTCGATAACGTGCTTTCCGCGTTTGACACACTCGTCGACCAGATACTTGAAGTTCGCGTTGAGCTCTGGTGCGCCGCCCGTCAAGTCGACCGTGTGTGCGCCCGTGAGATCGAGGGCCCTGAGGCACGCGTCGACGGTCTCTCGGTCCATGTTCTCTTCAATACGATCTGGGCCAGAGTCGACGTGGCAGTGGCGGCAGGCCATGTTGCAGAGCTTACCCAGGTTGATCTGGAAGATCTCCAGTTTGCTGGGCGTGAGCCCGTCCGCGTATCCAGCGGGCCCTATGGCCTCATCAAAGCAGAGCTCTGGAGCCGCTTCTGCGAGGGCGCGCAATTGAGTCGCGGGGCTCGCTAGGGGAGCGGCGCGAGCGAATAAGCTCTTTGTAGGCTTTGGACCGGCTTTCGGGCTCGCGAGGTCGACGGCGCCTCCGGCGATTTGTACGAGAGTACTCAAGGATACCCGACCTACATCGATTGCTTGCGGACGTGCTCAAGCGTCTGGACGCCGTGCACGAGGGCTGCGCCACCTCGGATGGCCCCTGCCACGTGAATCGCCTCCATCATCTCTTCTAGGTCGGAGCCTTTCTCCAGGGCATCCGTGGAGTACGCGTCGATGCAGTAGGGACACTGGAGGGCGTGAGACACCGCGAGAGCGATCAATGACTTCTCTCGAGCGGTCAGCGCGCCCGGCTCGAACACTGCGCCGTAGTAGCTGAAGAACTTCTCCGCGAGCTTGGGGTTCCCTTCCGCGATCTCACCAAACTTACCGAGGTGTTCCGGCTTATAATAGTTGTCCATATTATGCTCCGAGTCGCGGGCGTGGAGAGGCCTTCTTGGCGCGGTTCGCCTTAGAATTCAAGCTTAAGGTACATACCAAAGTTGTAGTTGGTGCCGTTGAGGTCAGAGGAGTCCGGGGTCTCCGCTCCCACCGCTCTCTTGAGCTCTGACTTCACGTCGTCGGGCACGGCAGGCGTCACATCGGCGAGGGCCTCATCGAGGGCCTTGTCCTTCGCGAGGGCCGTCGCGTCGCTTCCACTGAACATCAGGTGGTACCCGACGGACCCTTCGGCGCCAATGTAGACGAAGGGGACGATCGCGTAGTCGAGCTGGAGGCGTAGCCGGGCTTGCGCGCCGACCGCGTACTTCTCTAGCTCGGAGGCCTGGGATCCAAAGGAGTCATTGAATCCGGCCTCGATACCGTCGGCGATGGCGTCGCCGGCCATGGCGTTGCCGCCACCGAGCTGAGTACGCACATCAGATGGAATGCTGATTCCACTCGACTTGGGCTCGGGCATAACGAAGGCGATGGCGCCGATGTATGCTCCCGCCGAGATTCGAACGCCTAGGTCAAAGCCAACGTCGAACCCAAAGTTTCCAGTGAACATGTATTGGTCGGAACCCAACATGAATCCCTCGAGCATGACCTCCATGCCCAGCACTTCAAGCCCAGCCTCGACACCACCACCGAGCCCCTTGTCGAGGTTCTCGAAGACGCCGCCAGTACCAGAGATCTGTGCGCCCTTCGCTGCAACCCACGCTGAGATAAGGTCTGCTTGTGCCACGGTGGGTACGAGTAAGAGCATCGAGAGGGTGAGTGTCTTAAGGATTCCGCGCTTCATTAATCTAACTCCGTCAGTGTGAGTATGTGCATCCGTGATGCGTGAGTTTGTCTAAGCTCCGACGTTGCTTTCAACAGCTAAGTTCAAAGTAAACTCAATATTTTGAGATCGGGCCTGCTCCGGGACGATAGGCAGCAGAGCTCGATTTGACAGAAACACCAAGCATAATCATGTGATGGGGCCGATCGCCAAGCTGCTGATAGTCTGTGATGCGGGTCCCGCGCGCGAACATACGAAATTGGCCTCGCTGGCCGGAAAATCGCCATCCTGCGTCGAGATGCCCTCCAAGGTTGGCATGGGGAGGCGTGGTCGCGCTGTTTCGATGGAGAATCACAGTCGCGTCGAGATGGGCGTACCATGAACCGACTCGTGGCCATTCTGCTTGTGCCCGTAGCCCGCCGAGATAGTAGTCGAAGGGCCAGTATTGTTTGCGCCCACCTGCTCGAGTTCCACGGTCATAATACAGGCCAGCCTCCAGCGCGTAACCATCACCTAATAGCTGGGCGCCATAGACCTCGAAGGAGATGGTCTCGCGGTTGAGGACGGCGTCGTTCGTGTCGACGTCGTGGTTCGATTGATGTCGGGCGACCAACGCCCAGGCGTGTCGTTCATCAAGTTGGAATCGGAGGGTCGCGCCGACGGGGTAGTGAACCTGCTGTGGGGACACCCGGAAGAGGGTCTCGTTGTCGTGGTTCTCGCGAACATAACTCTTCATCTCGGTGTTGAGTTCGAGGGTCAAAGTCTCGCTCGTGAGGACCTCGGCGATAAACTCGACCCGGATCTGTCCTCGGAGATCAGGATCGACGCCCAGATCGTGAGACACCTCGGCGCCGGCCCCAACATGAGGAAACCAGATGAGCGCGAGCAGAGCGAGGGACATCATCTTACCTCCTGAGCGCCGTCGACATCCCATGGGGGGAACGCGAGCCTACGCTCCGAGCAGACTGGGGTGCTAAACAACTCTCGATTTGAGCGATTCATTCAGCTCCTCCATGAGATCCAAGCCTACACGGGGCCCAATGTTCACTCAATCCCGTCGAACCGCCATTTATGCTCACAAGGCCTAGTTTTGCGGTTTGACGCGAGCGGCGCCTTGTCCCAAGCGTTCGTGTATGGCACACACGATCATGGTGATGTCGGCAGCGTGATGCGCTGGTTTGGCGGGGAGTTCTCTAATGAAGCGTCCGGAGCCTCTGGACCTAGATACCGTCGCGTGGGTCATAGAGATTGGCCAAGAGGAGCGGCGAGGCAGTGCGCAGCTGCTACAGGCTGTCTGCGACGGAGGTCTCCGTAGGGGCCTCTCCATCCATCGCGTACACGTAAGCTTCATACCTCAGCACCCTCAATTAAGGGTGGGGATCTTGCAGTGGTCTCCGGGGCGAGCCGTCAGTTGGGGGCACACGAGTTGGCCGGACAAGCAGCTTCGGTCACCTGCGTATCGACGCAACCCGTTGTATCTCCTGCGTGAGGGTCACGTGGACGAGGTCCGCACCCGTCTCAGCGATCGCAATCGAGCAGAGCGTTTTCGAATCACCCATGAGCTCGCTCGAGAGGGCCTCACAGACTATTTCGCCCTGGCCATCGACAGCGGTCTAGAGATACCGAACACGATCTCCTTTGCGACTCATGATGATGAAGGCTTCTCCGACGAGACCATCGTCACCCTGAGGAGCATCGCCTGGGCGCTCCAGTCGGTCTTTCAGAGGGAGACCTGGCGAACCCTAAGCGAGACCCTCAGCACCACCTATATCGGGACGAACGCTGGCCGCCGGGTGTTGGCCGGCACGATCCGCCGAGGACAGATGTCTCGGGAGACCGCCGTCGTGTGGTTTTGCGATATGCGCGATTATAGTCGGCTCCTACAGGAGCTGGCGGATGAGGAGGTCTTCGCCGCCCTTGACAGCTTCTTTGATGCGGTCGGCTCGGCGGTGGAGTCCAACGGTGGAGAGGTCCTTAAGTTTATTGGGGACGCAGTCTTCGCGGTGTTCCCTTACGTGACGGATGAGGAGGCGGTCCAGGCCTGTAACGCGGCGTTTAAGGGGGCCGTGAGCTGTCTTGAGGCGTTAGATCACGTGAATCGTAGCCGACTGGCGGCCGGTCAACCCAACCTCCGCTGTGGGATCGGGCTGCACCGAGGCACGATCGTGTACGGGAACGTCGGCACCCAGACTCGGCTTGACTTCACCGCCATGGGACAGGTCGTTAACTTGGCGAGTCGAGTGGAGTCTCTCTGCTCCCGCCTGGGACAGCCGCTGCTTATGAGCGAATCGGTCGCGGAGCTGGTTCATGATGATTTGGAGAGCCGAGGGCTGCATGAGGTCAAGGGGTCCGCTGAGAAGGTCCATGTCTTCGGTCTGCCTCAAACACGAGTGTTCGAGGCCTCTCAGGCCCCACTTCAGGTCCCGCCTCCATCATTGGAGATAAGTGAGTAAGCCTTAGTGCGCGATGGCGCGGGCCATGATGTGTCTGAGGCGTCGACTTCTTATCATTTATCCTGCTGCCATTCGCTCTGTTGGGCTGCGCGAGTTCAGCATCTCAGAGATCGTCACACCCGTAGACGACTCGCGGCTCTCCGGCTTTGTCATCGTACTCGCTTGTCCTAAATCTATGGACTCTTCGTTGGTCATCTTGGGCGAAGGCCCTTCGTTTTGCGGCGAACCATCAGCGCGGTGAGACCTGCGTGACTCACGGCGTTATTGGTGCCGGCCTACATGTCACACATTTCGGTGGATTTGCGTTTTGACGCGAGCGGTGCGTGAAAACACCAGCGTCCGAGTCGATTCTGGTGTAGATCAAGACCGCTCATATTCTAGGAGGTCATGATGGACAGCGGACTGGTGACGTACGAGTTGAGAGACGGGGTGGCGGTCATTCAGATGGATGACGGGAAGGTAAACGCCCTGAGCCATGGGATGATCGAGGCGCTCATGGGCGCACTTGACCAGGCTGAGGCTGAGGCGACCTCCGTGGTCCTCGTCGGCCGACCTGGCCGTTTTTGCGCGGGGTTCGATCTTAAGACGATGACGGCTAGCCCGGCGGCGGCGGTCGAGCTGCTCACTGCGGGCTGCGCGCTCTATATGCGATTGTATGGATTGGCGCTGCCCTTGGTCATGGCGTGCTCTGGTCACGCGGTCGCCGGCGGCGCCTTGCTCGTCCTCTGCGGTGATTATCGAATCGGTATCGAGGGGCCATTCAAGTTAGGTCTTAATGAAGTAGCCATAAAGATGCCCATCCCGATCCTCGCTATGGAGTTGGCTCGAGAGCGTCTAACGGCGGCGGCTCTGACCGAGGCGACCCTCGGGGCGCGTCTGTACGACG
>CALELH010000586.1 GCA_937902595.1 uncultured Myxococcales bacterium | reverse complement strand
GCTCGGCGCTGTCCCGCTGGGACCTGACGGACTACGTCATAAACCTTACAAACAAAGATTCGGCCCGATGCTGACTGAGCTCACTTTTGCGAACCAGTAAGGGACCAATCAAAGCCACTCCGCCTCGGAGCGATGGGGCAGGAGAGTGCGCTATTCAGGGGCCCTGTAGAGAGACCAAACCGCCTTCATGCGGTCAACCTGGAGAGGGGTAAACCGAAACATACATTCGTCACTCGTGTAGTTCATGAAGTTGTGGACAGGGTCTCGGCCATCCTCTGGGCACGAATCGGCTTGGCGAGGACACCCGTAATTAGCTTCGTGGCTGGGAGTGTCGGAGACGTGGTCGCCATCAACTCCACAGACCCCTGCACCTCCGGGCTCCCTAAACGTGTGATAGAGACCCAACCAATGCCCGATCTCGTGAACCGCGGTGTCGCCCTCGAAGCCAACACCTCGAGGTAAAGTAGACGGGTGAATGACCACCCGGTCGTGATGAGGCGCTTCGAGGTGATTAAAGGCGAGCGTCCCGCGACCGAAGGTCACTGTGTCGCAGGTGTATATGTTGAGGACGTCCATACCTCCTCGCCGCAGCGCTTTAGTCATCTCGTCGACCACATCAGGCTCGTCGCAATAGCGATACCAATCCTGATTTTCAGTACGAGTCACGCTCTTCAGACGAAACCGGAAGGGGGTGGTGGCGCTCTGTGCATTGGGCGGGGCTGTCCTTCCGGCAAAGGACCTGTTTAGGACTCGCAGCTGCTTTTGAATTCGACTTAGCGGGACGTCTCCTTCTCTGTTGTGCCCCTGAATAACGTGAAAGAGTACAGGGATGGTCACCTCCTCGGTGAACTGCCGCCCAAATTGACGCTCGTGCTGAATGTCGCGCTCAGCCCGCTTCAAGTAGTCACGGTTATGGCCGGGTCGCCCGCAAGATGGGTTGGTTGGAGTGCCGTCGTCATCGGAGCCTTGTGAATCATGGGGATGGTCACCGAGGTCACCCTGAACGCCAAGATCTCCCAGAGCGCCTGGCCTGTGGGGGAGCTGGCCCCCGTCGAAGAGCGTGTCCCGCCCCCGGTTCCAGCCATCATCCAGAACTCCCACATCATTACATCCCAGCAACGACACCACGATGGCCAAGGCATGAATGAACAGAAGACGCCTATGAGGCAACTCAAGCGTGCGTATAGAGCGACAGGGAGTATCAAGCTGTGGGCACATTGCAGACACCTCGTCATAAGATTCCGGCCGGAGAATTACCGCCTCCGGAAGTACACCGTTGTCGGATCCGAACTCGCCTCGTGACCTGGGATTACGGCCCCGCTTGAGTCATAATCAGGCACGACAACGCGCACGGTGTGGCTGCCCTGAGCCATCCGGGGAATGTTGACCCGAAAGAGGTGATTCCTCCCGACCTCGCGGTGTTCCCGTGGAGCTCGCCGTAACCTTAGGTTCGCGATGCCATGACCGGCCAACTCGCCATCGATCCACACCTCAACGATGACCGGTTCCTGCCCGATGTCTGCGTCATAGGCGGTACCCGTGATCCGCTTACGCGAGATGCTCTTAATCTTTATCGTAGGCCCGCTCCCTCCAGGATCGTGGGGATGGTTAGGCGCGCCGGCGCCCCCCCCTGCTCCGCCATCGCTGCCATCACCGGCGTCATCTCCTGGCTCAGGGGGCGTTACACCCGGAGGTTCGGGGGTCGGGTCGGGCTCTGGGCCAGGCTCTGGTCCAGGGTCAGGCCTGGGTGGCTGGCCCGAGTGGTCGACGGATCGTATCCGTACGCGGCGTGCCGCGTCGCCGCCAACGTGCTCCACTCGGACTCCGATTTCGTCATGAATAAAGGCGACGCCTCTTTTAAGATTTGCGAGCAGCAACGTCCCGCCGTCGGGCGCCCATGAATGTACGAGGACGCGACCTGAGAACGAGGCGTCGATTCCATGGCTCAGATCATCATCGGTGCGATAGGAGACAAAGAGCCCGGGGGCCGATTCGCGGCCCGGGATCCACACGATCTGTGAATCGACCGCGCTCAAGACGCTATCTAAGGACTCCAGATGGTAGTAGGTGTCCTCCCCTGCGTACTCTTCAATGTCGCCGACTGTCCTCCACCCCATCTTCATCAGATGAGGCGCGTTCAGCGCGAGGGTGTTCAAGCGGTCATCCCCCATAAAGTCCGACCGGTCGCCGGTCTCGCCGCAGATATGCTCGGAGTCTGTTCCCTCACATTCAAGGTGCCCTAGGCCGGCATGCCTCAAACCCAGGGCATGTCCCATTTGGTGCAGATAGCTGCCCAAATCACACATCCTGGTATCAGCGATCCAGATACTAGAACGGGCCATGGGGCGAGAGAGCTGGGACCGGCCCGTCCACTGGCCACACTCAGGGACCAAATACACCACCCGGTTATAATCACTCAGGCCATCTTCTCCATGTTGTTCAAGATAGAGGCCCCTGGCCATTCGGGACCACTCTTCAACCGCACAGTCTCCAGCGACGTCCGGAACTTCGATGACCTCGAGACTCACCGCGCCGTCGACCGACATCACACCACCGCTCAGCGTCGAGAGGATCTGGCCCATGCTCTCTCCGCCTTGGCCAAATAGTTGACTCTGGAGGCTCTCCAGTGCGCACTCCTCTCCGATATAGCTTGGTCGTCCCTGAACTCGGACGGGCACAACGAGCACCCGCTCCTGATTTGAGGTCGTACTTGCGTCAAGTACCGACGGCTCAATCTCGACGCGGATCGTCGTCGGGGACGCCAAGATCTGTGTTGGGGTGAGCTGTCTTCCACTAAAAGAGACTACGCTTCCGCTCTCGATCCCGCCTCCGACAGGTGCGTCAAACGTCACGTAATGGAGGGCGCCGTCATCTAGTTGTTGAAAGACCCAGATCTTGGCGCTCGATACCGGCTCAAACCGGTCTTCATAGACCCTCGTCAACGTGCCCCGATAGTGTACGGACTCATCCGTCGGAACACTGTCGTTGTCAAAACAAGAGATTAAGATGGACCCACTACATACGATCGCCAGCGACACACTCATCTTTAGTGTGGGGAATAGCTTCGACAGGAACTGCATACACCTAACTCCGAATGACCATTGGGGTCTTCCCCCCGATTCATTGATGTCGTTTATTGACCTATGACGG
>CALELH010000585.1 GCA_937902595.1 uncultured Myxococcales bacterium | reverse complement strand
CAATAGCCGCAGGTGATGTGTCCTTCGCCGGACACTCTCTGGCCCACCTCAAAACCGCGTACGTGGGTACCTACCTGCGCGACCTCACCAACGAATTCATGGCCCACGACCATAGGCACAGGGATGGTTCGCTGCGCCCAGTCATCCCATTTATAGATGTGAATATCGGTTCCACAGATCGCCGTCTTGCGAATCTTGATAAGCAAGTCGTTAGGCCCGATCTCTGGCTCGGGCACGTCCTCCATCCAGATCCCGACCTCACGCTTCGCCTTGACGAGGGCCTTCATTGGATAACACCTAGCTCTCGGCCGACCTTTGCGAACGCTTGAATCGCCTTGTCTAGATGAGCTCGATCATGCGCGGCGGACATTTGAGTACGGATCCGAGCCTTGCCGCGGGGAACCACGGGGAACGAAAAGCCAACGACGTAGATCCCTTCATCGAGGAGACGGTCAGACATCTCGGTAGCCAGCCGCGCATCCCCCAGCATCACCGGGATAATGGGATGCTCGCCGGGCAATATATCGAAGCCCAGGGCGCTCATCTGACTCCGGAAATACTGAGTGTTTTCACGCAGCTTCACCCGCAAGTCATCGCTGCTCTCCAAAATATCGAGGGCGGTCACTGAGGTGTACGCGATCACGGGGGCGAGGGTGTTTGAGAACAGATAGGGCCTCGAGCGCTGACGCAGCCACCCAATGATCTCCTTACGACCGGACGTGTAACCACCCGATGCTCCGCCCAACGCCTTGCCCAAGGTTCCGGTGATAATATCAATACGTCCGAGGACACCACAGTGCTCCGGGGAGCCTTTCCCCTTCTCGCCGACGAAGCCAGTCGCGTGACAATCATCAACCATTGTCAGGGCACCGTACTTCTCAGCGAGATCGCAAATCCCGGCGAGATTCGCGATGTACCCATCCATTGAGAAGACCCCGTCGGTCGCGATGAGTATCGTCTTACACCCATCGGCGCGCGCTTCCTTAAGCTTCCCCTCAAGATCCACCATGTCATTATTGTTGTATCGATACCGCTTGGCCTTAGAGAGACGTACTCCATCAATGATACTGGCGTGATTCAATTGGTCGCTGATGATGCCGTCTTCAGGTCCTAAGATCGTCTCAAAAAGACCGCCGTTCGCATCGAACGCAGACGAGTAGAGGATCGTGTCTTCTGTCTCTAAGAACGCGCTGAGTCTCCGCTCCAATGTCTTATGGATGTCCTGGGTTCCACAGATAAACCTCACGGAGGCCATGCCGAAACCATATCGGTCTATCCCCTCTTTGGCCGCCTCGCGCAGCGCTGAGTGGTTCGCCAGACCAAGATAGTTGTTCGCACAGAAGTTGATGACTGAACCATCACCGACCGCGATGTCAGCCTTCTGCGGTGAGGTGATCACGCGCTCGGCCTTAAATAGACCTGCCTCATGAAGCGCGTCGGTCTCCGCCTGTAAGTTTGCTAGGAATTCTTTATCCATCTGGGCTACTCCCACCTGTACTTAAAACCCGCCGCAGTGTACCGCCTCGAGCATCCATGATCGACCTCGATTTTATCAATGTTGGTTTCATCTGACGATTCCCCTCTCCACCGATTCCAGATAGGGTCCCAGAGGAACAACTGGAGCACGACTGATGTCTGTAACGCTGACCGAAGTACTTGCCAGCTTAAACGAGATCGCCCCCCTCACTCTGGCGGGCTCCTGGGATAACGTCGGGGTCTTACTGGAGCCAGAAGCAGAGGACGCCTCAGTCTCCGTCGGTCTCGTCACTATCGACCTCACTGAAGAGGTACTCGCAGAGGCTGTGGCGCTCAACGCACAGCTCATCATCTCCTATCATCCCATTCTCTTCGGTGGCGCTCAGTCGTTGCGCCAAGACAACCCACACGCGCGCATGGTGATGAGCGCGGTTAAGCATGGGATCACAGTGTATTCGCCGCACACAGCCCTCGACGCGGTCATCGGTGGTGTCAATGACTGGCTGGTTCGCAGCCTCGGTGAGGTCCATGAGATTACAGCCCTTGAGCCCGCCGCGGACCACCCGGCCCCGACCGGTATGGGCCGACGAGCGCGTCTCGTAAAGAAGCTGGCCTTGGATGAGTGTGTCACACGCATTAAGAGCTATCTGGCTCTGCCGCACCTACGCTTAGCCCGTGGACACGACGGGCTGATCGAGACGGTCGCGGTCTGTCCCGGGGCCGGCGGTTCTTTGTTGGCAGGTCTTCGCGACGTCGACCTCGTCATCACGGGCGAGATGCGTCACCACGACGTGCTCGCCTTAGCGTCGCGAGGGACATCGGTCATTCTGACGGATCACACAAACTGTGAGCGAGGCTATCTCCCGCTGCTCCTGAAGACCCTGCGGGGCCCCGAATTGAGTGCCGTCGAATGGCATCTCTCCAAGGCGGACTCTGACCCCTTACTGATCGTCTAGTTCATTAGGTGCCGCGCCGAAGCTCCAAAAAGCTGCACAGCTCATCCCCAGGGGTACTCACCCACTCAAAGCGCGAACCGAAGGACGACCTCTGCGCGAGATCTGAGAGGACCTCGACCGGCCAATTCGTGACAGGCATTCCGAGAACATGCTCCATGAAGAGGCTCGCGTCATCGGGCAAATGGATCTGACCGAGGAGAAAGACCCCGCCAGGAGCGAGGAGAGCGTGCACTTCGTCCATGAGATCGAGCAGCGCCTCTTCTGAGACCTGCTGAACCAAGGCTTGGAAGAAGATGAGGTCCTGTGGCACGAGCCTCAGACGTGACCGAATCATCCCCTTAACCAGCACGTCGATTCGTACGAGCGACAAGTTGCCCGTCACCCCCAACTTCTCAGCCATCTCCCCCGCTGCGGACAGAGCCTCGATGTGTTCATCCACGCACGTCACTCTTAGGTTTTCGGGGCGGCCGAGTTGATCGATGGCCTTGAAAACCTCCGCCGTCGAGCCGCGTGCGAGGCTGGTCACTCGCCACGTATCGGCGTCACCACGATACGCACCAGTGATATATTCCCCCATGAAGCGACAGCCTGCGTTGACCGCGGTCGCGTAGGGCTGACCGAAGAACCACTCCTCGACTTGTCTACCCAGCATGTTCTTGCTGAGCACCTTCTGATTACGGATCGCGTCCAGGACGGCGTGACTCGTGATCCCCTCACCCTGGGCAAGCTGAATGAGCTTGCTGCGCATCAAGAAGCGATAGGCCTCTCGGCGGACAACGGTCCCAAAATCGTGCAGCTCGTCCGGTTGGCGTT
>CALELH010000584.1 GCA_937902595.1 uncultured Myxococcales bacterium | reverse complement strand
CGTCTCCCTTCTTATCCAGCTCGATGTCGGTCTTCGCGCGCATCTTGATGATGCCGCGACCCGTCTCGTAGGCCTGGACGATGCCCTGACGACCGTAGATGTATCCCGCGGTGGGAAAGTCAGGTCCCGGCACGAGCTCCATGAGCTCAGGCACCGTGATATCGGGATTATCGATACAAGCGACCGTCGCCTCAATGACCTCCGTGATGTTGTGAGGAGGCATGTTCGTGGCCATACCGACCGCGATACCACCCGAACCGTTCACCAGCAGGTTGGGGAACCCGGCCGGCATCACCGTGGGCTCCTTCTCCGAACCGTCGTAGTTCTCTTGCCAATCGACGGTCTCTTTCTCGATGTCCGAGAGCAGCTCACCGGCCAGGCGCGTCATCCGCACCTCGGTGTAACGCATAGCGGCCGCAGAATCGCCGTCAATGGAGCCGAAGTTTCCCTGGCCATCCACGAGCGGATAGCGCAGCGAGAACGACTGAGCCATTCGGACCATCGTGTCGTAAGCCGCCTGATCACCGTGCGGGTGATACTTACCGATCACGTCACCGACGATACGCGCCGACTTCTTGTATGCGCTGTTGAACAGATTCCTCTGCTCATACATCGCGAAGAGCACTCGACGGTGCACTGGCTTGAGTCCATCTCGTACATCAGGGAGCGCGCGTCCAATAATGACGCTCATCGCGTAGGCCAGATAGGACCCCCGCATCTCCTCTTCGATATTGACTGGGGCTCGCTCGCCCTCTGTCGTCGTGATCTCGGTCGTCATACCGGCCGCGTCCTCGCTGAGTTCGGTGAGCGAGACGCCCACCCGTTAAGAAGGACAGCAGCCTATCGCGCGCGCGCGTGGAGGTCAACCGGGAATACCACCTATAAGGACATGAAATATAAGCGGTTTTTAAGAGATCTCTCAGTCGACCATTTTCGTGGTCGCTTTGACCCGTTTCAGGCGGCCTCGAACCCTCTTCTGGAGGTGCCCAACACCCTCGCTGATCACCTGGCTGATCCGGCTCTCTGACACGCCCATGGTCTTGCCGATCTCGGCGAGGTTCATGTCCTCAAAGAAGTAGAGGCGAATCGCGAGCTGCTGCTTCTCCTTGAGACCGTCTATCGCTTCTCCTACGACCTCTCTGAGGTGCTCGAAGTGCGCGACCATCTGTGGACTCGCAGCCCGTGGATCCTGAAGCACATCCCCCGGATCACGGGCGCCGCCATCCCCAGCTCCAGTGAGGTCTTCGAGGCTCATCACCATCACGGGTTTGAGCTTCGTGACCAGGCGCTGATAGGCGTCAATGCTGAGCCCCATGTGCTCAGCCACGGCCTCGTCTGTGGCGGCCTCACCCATGGAGGCCTCCACCTCACGAACCGCAGACGCCAGCTCGCTTTGCTGTTGGCGATGAGTCCGGGTGGCGTAATCGAGAGAGCGAAGCTCATCGAGGATGGCTCCCTTGATACGAATCTCAGCGTACTTCTTGAACTGCGTGGCCTTGGCGCGCTCGAACTTATCCACGGCGTCGATCAAGCCCAGAGTGCCTACGCTCACCAGATCATCCATGAGGATATGAGATGGCAATCGCCGAGCGAACTTAGCCGCGACGAGCTTCACGAGACCGAGGTGCTCCTGGATCTGCTTATGCCGCTCACGCTCGCTCACCTGACCTCCATCGCTAGCGCCCCCATGATGACATGGAGAGAGGGGATGACAAGCGCGCCTCCCCCCAGGAGATTCTACAAGCCTAGTGGCCGCGCCCCACACCCGCGTAATGCAAACCGGCGGAGGTGACCTCTTCTCGGGTGTACAGGTTCCGACCGTCATAAACGCGGTCACCGCGCATCAGCGAAGCCACGCGGGCCCAGTCGGGGTCACGATACTGCTTCCACTCGGTCACGAGCACCAGCGCATCGGCTCCCTCCACGGCCCCATAAGGGTCGCTCATGAAGATGGCGTTTGAATCAAGCTCTACCGAAGCCGTGTGCTCGCTCACGGGATCCGTCACAACCACCGTCGCTCCAGCCTCTACCAACCGCTTCACAATGGTGAGCGAGGGTGCCTGACGCATGTCGTCGGTGTCGGGCTTGAAGGAGAGCCCCCACAAGGCGATCCGTTTACCCGAGAGAGACGAGCCCAGCTCCGACAACAGTCGATCGACGAGATAATGCTTCTGCATCGCGTTGGCTCGCTCAACCGCATCGAGCACCTGAAGCTCAACACCTGAATTGCTAGCGGTCTTCAAGAGCGCTTGGACATCCTTGGGGAAACACGAGCCTCCGTATCCTACGCCGGCCCTGAGAAAGGCGGGGCCGATGCGTGAATCGGAGCCCATTCCTGCTCGAACATGCTCCACGTCCGCTCCCACCTGGTCACAGAGCCGAGCGATCTCGTTCATGAACGAGATGCGGGTGGCGAGCATGGAGTTTGAGGCGTACTTGGTGAGCTCCGAGCTGCGAACGTCCATCACAAACAGTTGTGCGCCCTTCTCAATGAGCGGCGCGTTGATGCGCTCCAGCACCTCCCGAGCCTGGTCACTCGGCACCCCAATCACGATGCGATCCGGATCGAGAAAATCAGGAACAGCGACCCCTTCTCGGAGGAACTCCGGATTGGAGACGACGGCAAACGGCGTCTCTGTGCGTGACGAGATGATCTCGTGGACGCGGTCACAGGTGCCCACGGGGACCGTGCTCTTCACGATCACGACTGTGTAGCTCTCGATAGCATCAGCGATGCCCGCCGCGACGGCCTCGACCGCGGAGAGATCCGCTCCGCCATCGGCCCCCGGCGGTGTGCCCACGGCGATATATACGGCCTCAGCCGAGCGTACAGCGCTCGGCAGATCAGTCGTGAAGTTCAGACGACCCGAAGCGACGTTCCTTGGAACCACCTCATCGAGGCCAGGCTCATAGATCGGCAGGCCTCCATTAAGAAGCGTCTGGACCTTGTTGGCGTCCTTATCCACGCAGGTCACGTTGTGCCCGATCTCAGCGAGGCAAGCCCCGCCGACCAGCCCCACGTAGCCGGTCCCTACGACCGTTATCTGCATGGTCTCCTCCCTCGTCTAATCTACGCCTCTATAGGGCGCGCGCGCCCTTATAGGCCTCCGCGTCGACACCGGTCAACCACGGACTGGGCCGAGCCTTCTCAACCCTGAATCCAGGCGCACGCTGATCGCGCAGGTTTGATCGCGTCACGAGCCGTGAGCGCTCGCCACCGCGCCTGAGCTCAGACGCCATTCGCCGTCATGAACCCGCTTGCCTTCTTCCGCCTTTACAGAGGGCAGACAGCCAGGCAAGTTCACTGCTGGACTCGATCATTGCCGCGCTGGTTTCCCCTATGAATGCTTCCTCAGAAAACGCCGAACGCCTCAGTCTTCCACATGCCGTGGAGGCGGAGCGAGAGATCTTGGCGTCCGCGCTCGTGGATCCCAACTCCGTGGACACGATCATCGAGCATGAGATCGGCGAGGAGGACTTCTACGTCTCGCGCCATGGAATGGTCTTCGAGGCGATGAGGCGGGTACATGAGCGCAACGGCACCATCGACGAGGTGACCCTCGCTCAACAGATGAAGGATATGGGCACCTGGGAGCAGGCGGGCGCGAGCCGAACTCTGGGCGAGCTTCTCGACCGCGCCGGCACGACCTCTCACCTGAGCCACTACTGCAAGATCGTCCGTGACAAGGCCCTGGCTCGACGCATGGTCGAGGCCGCTCGAAACATCGAGATCGATGGCCTTACGGACACGGACGATGTGGCGACGTATCTCGACGAAGCCGAGGCCGCCATCTTCGGCGTGCTTGAGAACCGCGGTGGCTCAAGCCTTAAGCCCGCTTCGGACGTGGTGAAGAGCGCGTTCGAGCAGATCTCCAAAGCCTACGACAGCGATGACAGCGTCGTCGGACTCGCGACCGGGTATCGAGACCTCGATGATCTCACCCATGGATTTCAGCGGGGCGATCTGATCATCCTGGCGGCCCGTCCGGGCATGGGAAAGACGGCCTTCGTCTTGAACCTGGCGAGCAACACATCGCTGCGTAAGGACGCCTCTGTCGCCCTCTTCTCCCTCGAGATGCCCGGTGAACAGCTCGTCAGCCGTATGATGGCCTCTGAGGCGCGAATCAACCTCGAGAAGTTACGCAGCGGGCATCTCTCCGAGGACGAGTGGCCCAAGCTCACCAACGTGGCCGATCAGCTCTCCCAATCGAAGCTGTTCATCGATGACACCCCGGGCATCACTCCCGGATCCATTCGCGCAAAGTGCAGACGCCTCAAGCGACGCGCAGGTCTAGATCTGGTCATCGTGGACTACCTCCAGCTCATGTCGAGTGGTCAAAAGGAGCAGAGCCGCGAGCAAGAGATCAGTCGCATCTCTCGAAGCCTCAAGGGACTGGCAAAGAGCCTCAGCGTTCCGGTGATCGCCCTCTCCCAGTTGAATCGTGGAGTAGAGAGCCGGACCGACAAGCGACCGATGATCAGCGACCTTCGTGAGTCTGGAGCCATCGAGCAGGACGCTGACTTGATCGCCTTCATCTACCGCGAAGACAGATACAAGCCGGATATCGAGGAGTCCCAGCGCGGGATCGCCGAGCTTATCATCGGTAAACACCGTAACGGCCCGACCGGGGTCGTTAAGCTAAAATGGTGGGGCGCTTGGACCCGCTTCGATAATCTCTCGCAGCGCGAAGAGAACCCCTTCTAACTCCAGCGAGGCCAAGACGAATCAAGTGTCTTGCCCTCCTGAGTCGCTCGCCGTGTCATCCACGTCGCTCGCCGTGTCACCCACGTCGCTCGCCGTGTCACCAGCGTCCGGGCCCACGTCGCTGTCATCTCCAATCGTGTCTTGATAGCTCGACAGGACGTCGTTCGACGTCGAGGCATCCGAGAGACCTCCGGAGTTGTTTTCGTCCGCCTCAGACTGCCCCCCAGCGAGGTCCGAGGGTTCCGCCGTAGGATCGGAGTCGGCGGGATG
>CALELH010000583.1 GCA_937902595.1 uncultured Myxococcales bacterium | reverse complement strand
GAGGCATGCGGGTCATACCACCGACCAAGAGCACTGTGTCGATGCTGTCGATGCCCACCTTGGCGTCATCAAGTGCGATACGACACGGCTCCAGGGTCCGCTCAACCAAATCCTCGACCATCGCCTCGAAGCGAGTCCGAGAGACCTTGATGTTTAAGTGCTTCGGACCGGAGTCATCAGCGGTAATGAAAGGCAGATTCACGTCTGTCTCAAGGGCTGAACTCAGCTCGTGCTTCGCCTTCTCCGCTGCCTCTTTGAGGCGTTGCAGCGCCATCTTGTCGCCACCGAGGTCGATGCCCTCAGCCTCCTTAAACTGCTCAAGGAGGAACTCAACAAGGCGAAAATCAAAGTCTTCGCCACCTAGATAGGTGTCACCGCTCGTGGAACAGACCTCAAAGACGCCATCGGACAACTCTAGGATCGAGATATCAAAGGTGCCTCCACCGAGGTCGTATACCGCGACCCGCTGCCCCGCTTCTCGCTCTAGTCCGTAAGATAGCGCCGCTGCCGTAGGCTCGTTGATGATCCTCTGTACTTCGAGCCCCGCGATGCGACCGGCGTCCTTGGTCGCCTGTCTCTGAGCGTCATTGAAGTACGCGGGCACGGTGATTACAGCTTCGCTGACTTCGTGACCTAGATAGTCTTCTGCGGTCTGCTTCATCTTCATAAGGATGAAACTAGCGACCTCCGCCGGACTATAATCCTTGTCCCGGAGCCGCACCCAGGCGTCTCCGTTATCAGCCTCGACGATCTGGTAGGGAAAGCGTTCGACCTGGTTCGCGAGCTCTGGTCCGCTCACCTTACGACCTATCAGTCGCTTGGATGCAAAGACCGTGTGCTCCGGATTGGTAATGGCCTGGCGCTTAGCGATTTGGCCAACCAGGCGTTCGCCGCTCTCCGTAACCGCAACCATGGATGGCGTCGTCCGACTGCCTTCAGCGTTCGGAATAACGACCGGATCGCCCGCCTCGATATACGCGACGCAGGAGTTAGTCGTTCCCAAGTCAATCCCAATGATCATCGCAGCTCCGCCCCCCCAAGGGTACTACCGTCGTCCACGCGCGCCCACGCGCGGAACTCCCATAACTTACCCATTGTCGACATCATTGGCGTCGGCGTCTACATCATTCGCAGTAATTTCGTCACTCGCCGCCGCATCTGCCTCTTTTGAGGGGCCATCTGCTCCCTTTGGGGCGGGTCTCGGCGCGGTCGCGACAGTGACCATAGCCGGCCGAGCCAAGCGGTCGTGTAGCTTCCACCCTTCCTGATAGACATCGACGACGGTCCCTGGCGCGTGCTCATCCGTAGGCACCTGAGTCATCGCTTCGTGGAGTTGGGGGTCAAAGGGCTCACCTTTACTCTCAAAAGGACGAGCCCCGTGACTTCCAAGGACCTGCTTGAACTGCCTCAACACCATCTCAACCCCCTCGAGCAGGCCATCACCTGCCGCCGAGTGTGAGATCGCGCGCTGCAGATTGTCTGCGACGGGGACGAGATCCTTGAGTAGCCCATCAGATCCATACTTACGTAGGTCCTCACGCTCCTTTTGGAAGCGCTTTCGTCCATTGTCCAAATCCGCCGCCGCACGATAGGCTCGGGCCCGCCAATCCTCAGCTTCGCGCCGCACCTGCTCAAGCTCGCTCTCGCCGCTCTCAAGCTCGAGCACATCTGCAAGCTCTTCCGCGTCGCTCGCCTTGGCGTCATCCGCGACAACATCCGTCTGTTCGTCCGTCTTATCAGTCACCTTCTCGGCGGCGACCTCTTCGTTGACGACATCTGTTTCAGACATTAGGTCCCTCGGTTCAAAATTCATGATTACGATCAGTACGCCCAACGTGGGCGTCAGCTTAGTTATTGGCGTCGCGCCCCTCTCGTTGTCTCAACGAGGCTCACGCTCTTCCGGGCACTAAGATAACCACCAAATCCTCGGTGGCAAGAACGAACGACACAGGCTCGACCACTCGCCGTATAAAACGAGCTCCAAACCTCGCGCAATATAGCGATGAATCAGACTGTTAGCTACGGATTTGAGCACCGTACTTATACGGGGTCAGCGGCTCAAGAGAGGAGGTTCAGGATCACGCTGTCGAGCACCGTCCGGCCTGCATCCGTCACTCTCCAGTGCTCTTCATCAGGCTCGAGCAGTCCGTCGGCGATCAGGGAGCGCGCCGCGGCTTCGCATCGAGCGCGATGACGATCCTGGACCCGTAGGCCCCTGTCCATCCTCAAGGCGGTCATGATCTCATCTTCTATCAGCTCATCGGCTGTGACCTGATCTTCGAAGTTTACCGCCGGGCGCCCAGCTATCGCCGCCTCCATATACCGACCAGGGTGACGCTCGTTCTCCCAACGAACCGCCCCATCGCCCTCTCGGCGAAACCCATGGGCCCCAGCGCCCAGCGCAAGATACTCTCCACCGGTCCAGTAGGTCGTGTTGTGCCGCGACTCGAACCCTGGTCTCGACGCCGAGCTTATCTCATAGGGCGTAAAGCCCTCCTGGGAGAGAGCCTGGCGAATCTCGACGAAGAATCGCAGGAGTCTCTCTTCATCGACTAAGAGACGCTCACCCCGGCGCGCTCTCGCTCCAAAAGCCGTCTTCT
>CALELH010000582.1 GCA_937902595.1 uncultured Myxococcales bacterium | reverse complement strand
CTTTAAGAATCAGCACGACGTCACCCGGACCCGAGTCCACTCGGTCCAACGCCACAACCTGGGCACCATCCGGCTCTCCAGTCGGCGCCAACGGCTGACACAACATGACACGTTTACCGTCATAGGCGGGGTGATGAACCGTCGATACGACGGTCCCGATTATCCGAGCGAGACGCATGATGGGTCCACCTGAACATCAACCTCATCGATGATTCCGACGATGGCGGCATCAACTGGAACAAAGGTCATATCGAGAGCGAGCGCTGCTTCCCGACTACCGACCAAGAGCACGCGGTCGCCAGGCCCGGCCTGCGTGACGTCCACGGCGACATGAAGGTCCCCCGAGGCGTTCCCCGCGTCGTCGGTAGGCTCAACGACGAGCAAACGGTAGCCCTCTAGACCTTCGTATTTCACCGTCGCGACGACGGTTCCGATGACGCGTCCCAAATACATGGACTGGACTTTAGAACAAGTGGCCGGTTAAGTCTCGCCCTTTTCAGACTAGACCGCAGCTCAATGTACTTCCGTGCTCTGGTTGGATGGCTGTGGAGGGGCGTTCCAGGTCGTCTCCAGTACATCTGTAGCGGCCGACGCTTCCTCCCATATACGCTGAGGATCTTCATTGGCCAGACCGTCAAACTTAGGCCTGAGAGAGGCCAGCCTCGCTTCGAAGGCGCTGGCGTGTTCGACCAAGCCTGCTCGCTCGGAGAGGATGAGCCCCTCAGAATAGCTGCGGCATGCCTTTGGGACAGATCCCTGACAATCATAAGCGAGCCCTTGATCCATGAGCACACGGACGAGACCAAACCGGTCCCTGGCGCGGACTCTCAGAGCTCCGACTTCAGCCAAGGCCTCCAGAGCGTCCGTATATTTGCCCTGATCCATAAGGCAGCGCGCTACACCATGGTGAGCGTCCGCCCACTGCATCGCGGCTTGAGCCTGCTTGAACCCGTTCGCGACGGCACGAAGGCGAACCTCTGCCTCAGCCGCCCTACCCCCTCGACGCTCCAAGTCGGCCGCCGCGGTCTCCAGTATCGCGATCGGTAGACCTGCCTGCCGGAACGCACTCGCCGCGGCATTGAGATGAGCAAACGCCGCCTGCAACTCGCCCGCCTCGGCGTCGACATGTGCACGCGCCACACGAGCCGCACCGCAGGGCCGTGGATCCCCCGAACGATCCGCCGCTGTGATGGCTTCGTCCAATCTAGAGATCGCCTCATCGCGGCGTCCCAGCTCATATAAGAGTCGCCCAAGGCGCATCAATCCGAGGGATGTGTGACCCACATCGCCGCTCTCCTCGAGTCGCGCATTGACTGACTCGAGTAAGCTCACCGCGCCCTCTAGATCACCCTCCAAAACATAGCATTCAGCTTGCAGAAGGCCCATCCGCGCACGGCTACCCTGATACCCTTCGCTTTGGAGAAGCTTGTCGGCCAACTCAAAAGCGCTCCGCGCAGGCTGTGGGAGCGCCAACGCTAACCGAATCTCTCCCAGCCTGGCCATCGCCTCGCCAGCCGCTCCGACACGGCCTAATCTCTGAGCAGCGGCTGCGGCGCTCTGATAGGCCTGGTCAGCAAGCTGTGGATTTCCATTCCCCGTGCAAACAATACCGAGTTCCATGGCCGCGCCATAGAGACGTGCCATGGCGAGCCTGTACACAGTTTCGCCTTCTAAGACTGGAAGTAATCGCCTGAAGGCAGCGTCAATTCGCTCCGGCTCCGGTCGGCCGAGCACCATACGCTGCAACTCGACCTCCTTATCGACAAGCTTCGCCAGATGCCAAAGCCGGTCGGCCACCGCCCAGATTCGCTCAACCCCATAGCCTCCAATGAGCGCGTCCAGGTGCGCCGTCGCTACTGTCTGAATCCGCTCATCATCCATGGTCTCAAGCAGCGCTAAACGATACCTGTGATCTCGAAACTGAAAGACAGGGTGCAGACCATCCTGAAGATCGGTCCACTGCGTCTCGGAGGTCGGCACCGCACGCTCGCATCCTCCGACCGGTCGACCATCGATCTCGAGTTCAGCGTCGTGCAAGAGGTCCTCTATCTCATCTTCTGTCTTGTCCATGGCCTGGCCCACGGAGAAGCCATGAAACCGGCTCCCTTCGAGCGCTGCGATAGACAAGGCAGCAGTCGCCATTGGATGGCTGGGCTCCCACTCCGAGAGCGGGAGTGGCTTGCGCAGTGTCTGAGCAGCGTTTTTGAGACCATCCTGCCTAATCGCTTCAAGCCAGCTATGCGCAGCGGCGAAGCGATCGGACGCACGGTCATGGGCCGCGCAGACATCTGCCAAGAGGCCCGCACATTCGTCGGGCACCGCCTCGTTGAATCCTTGAGTAAACAATGCCTCCGCCAAGGCATGATCAAGGCCCGCCAGCTCGATCTCTGTGAGCATGCCGCGCTCGGCTGCGTCGGCGACTAGCTCGCTCAGTGGTCCATCCTGGCTGGGCTCTGAGGGAGCCGCACACACCAAAAGCGCGTCCCGGTTCGTCGCCGGCTCAAGAAAGACCGGCAACCCCAACAGAACACTCCGGCTCTGAAGGTGGGCATCATCGAGGAGGAGGGCAACAGGGATATGAGCCCCGAGCCTACCTAGCAGACCAATGTAGTCCTCGCCGAAGTCAATGCGCTTGAGCGGCTCAAGAATGTCGTCGGGCAGCGCATCGCCATTCAGCCGGTTCGGGAGTATATCGCTCCATTCGTCGCGGCCAGCGCGCGCGACCGGAGGTACAAACACATCAGTCTTCAGAGAAGTAAGATGCCGGCGCAACCCCGCGAGAAATGAGCTGCGTCCAGGTCCACGAATCACAACCACCTGCTGGCCGGAGCCGCATAGGCTCGAGACGGTGTCTAGCTGAGCCTGTCGGCCCACGAAAGGCCATGGTCTGGAGACCGCTGTGAAGGCCCAGGTCTCAGCGAGACCTGTACCCCCGAATTCTGGTCTATCCCCAGTGCGCGCCAGCTCGTCGGACAAGACCAACCAAGCGCGACGAATCAATGACTCGAAAAGGGGGCTCTCCGGTTCGTTGGCGACGACATAATCCTCGACGCACTGGGGCGACGCCCCCGCTAAGGCGGCTCCACCGGCCGCATCCACCGCGTCTAGAAAGTGCGTGGCCGCTAAGGGTCCCGAAGCTAAGGGCGCGCGGTCCTCGACAAACTGCGT
>CALELH010000581.1 GCA_937902595.1 uncultured Myxococcales bacterium | reverse complement strand
AAATATCGAGCTCTCGTCGCCTCGGCGTCCGAGGGCGCCTTTACCCACGCGACACCACGTCGCCAGGTTCCCCTAAATGGACACAATTCGTCCCGCTCGCAAACGACGGGACATCAAACAGAAGGAGTCAGATTATGAGTCGCTTATTTAACGAGAAAGATGTTGAGAACAACGCATTGGCCCAGTCAAGAGTCGCGGTGCTCGGGTACGGTAGCCAAGGTCGCGCTCAGGCCCTCAATTTGAGTGACTCCGGACTCGATGTTCAGCTGGGCCTCCGACCCGATGGACGTAGCTGGGATCAAGCGGTCGAAGACGGGTGGAGTCCGCGCACAGTCAAGGACGCGGTCACCGACGCCGACGTAGTCGTCGTGCTCGTCCCTGACATGTCTCAGCCAGCCCTGTTCCGAGATGAGGTCCAGCCCAACCTAAAGCCGGGCGCTCTCCTGCTGTTCGCTCACGGGTTTAACGTCCACTATGATCTTCTTGAGCCCGGTGGCGACGTCGACGTCGCCCTCGTCGCCCCGAAGGCCCCAGGACAGCGAGTTCGGCAGGAATATGAGAACGACCGCGGGGTACCTGCGCTGCTCGCCGTTCACCAGGACGCGACCGGCCAGGCGCATGCTCGGGCTTTATCCTACGCTCACGCCGTCGGCAGCACCCGAGCCGGCGTCCTCGAGACGAGCTTCGCTGAAGAGACCGAGACCGACCTCTTCGGTGAACAGGCTGTTCTCTGTGGTGGTGTTACGGAGCTAGTCGTCGCTGGCTTCGAGACCCTCGTAGACGCCGGATACAACCCCGATGTCGCCTACTTCGAGTGTCTTCACGAGCTTAAGTTGATCGTCGATCTTCTCCACGAGGGTGGCCTGGCCCGGATGCATCGCTTCGTGAGCGACACGGCGAGCTTTGGTGACGTCACCCGCGGCCCGAAGGTCGTCGACGACCATGTCCGCGCCCGGCTTAAGTCAGTCTTGGCAGAGATCCAATCCGGCGCCTTCGCCGCGGAGTGGCGTGAGGAACATGACGAGGGTTCACCTAAACTGCGAAGCCTGCTCAGTGACGACCTGTCCCATCCAATCGAGCGAGTTGGCCAGCGTCTACGACAGCGGATGCCCTGGCTGAAAGAGGCGTCATGACGGCAGCAGATCTCCTGATCAAGGCGCTCTTAAATGAAGGGGTAGAGGTCGTCTTCGGGTATCCCGGAGGGGCCATACTCCCCTTCTATGATGCGCTCTATGACTCACCACTAGAGCATGTGCTGACCCGCCACGAACAGGGCGCGGTGATGGCGGCGGATGGCTATTCACGGGTATCAGGCAAGGTCGGCGTATGCGTCGCGACCTCTGGTCCTGGTGTGACCAACTTGGTGACAGGCATCGCGAACGCCTACATGGACTCTGTCCCCATGGTCGCTCTTACGGGTCAGGTCCCGACCGCGGTGCTCGGAACGGACGCGTTCCAGGAGATCGACGCCGTCGGGATCACCATGCCTATCGTAAAGCACAGCTATCTCGTGCGCGAGGCTGCGGACCTACCTCAGGTGATCGCGGAGGCGTTCCAGATCGCGCGTTCGGGCCGACCTGGCCCCGTGCTGATCGATCTGCCCAAGGACATCATGGCGGGTCCCGCTGTCGGCGAGGTCGCGCCCAGCCGTGGGCGAACCACCCCTGGTCAACCCGACCCGGAGCAGTTGGCGGTGGCAAAGCGCCTGCTTCTGAGCGCAGAGAAGCCGCTAGTCTATGCCGGTGGAGGCATCTGCATGGCCGAAGCGGTCGACGCGTTCCGAGAGTTTGTCAGCGTCAGCCGAGTGCCTGTCGTGTCTACCCTCAAGGGACTCGGCTCTCTGCCGCGGACCCATCCACAGTCTCTGGGGATGCTGGGGATGCACGGACTCAAGGCGGCGAACCTAGCCGTACAAGCATGTGATGTCCTGGTGTGCGTAGGCGCTCGCTTTGACGACCGTGTGACGGGTAAGCTCGCTCAATTTGCCCCGAACGCGCGCGTCATTCATCTGGATGGCGACCCAGCTGAGGTCGGCAAGCTGCGAGCCCCAGAGGCACCGGTTGTGGGCTGTTTGAACACGTCGCTCAGAGCCCTAACGACTCCACTGGACATCGAACCTTGGCGCTCGGAGTGTGCCCAATCGATCCATGAGTATCGGTGGAACTATGAGGTGCCGAGTCGCGCCGTCTATGGGCCCGGTCTGCTGAAGGAGCTGTCGGACCAGGCGCCCTCTGGGACCGTCGTGACCTGTGATGTCGGGCAACACCAGATGTGGGTCGCCCAGCACTTCGCTTTCGGGCATCCGAGAGAGCATCTCACCAGCGGCGGGCTCGGTGCTATGGGCTACGGGCTGCCGGCGGCCATCGGAGCGCAAAGAGCGGCGCCCGATGGCGTGGTGGTCAATGTGACTGGCGATGGCTCAGTCATGATGAACATCCAGGAGCTCGCGACGCTGGCTCGCTACGATTTGCCGGTCAAGATGATCGTCCTCGACAACCAGTGCTTAGGCATGGTGCGCCAGTGGCAAGAGCTCTTCTTAGAGCGCCGCTACAGCGAAGTTGATCTCTCGGATAACCCTGACTTCGTCCATGTGGCGAACGCGTTCCGAATACCCGCCTTCTCCGTGGCGCGAACAGAAGATGTTCCTGCCGCCATCGAGAAGCTGCTGGCTCACGAAGGACCTGCGCTCCTGCACGTCATCCTCGAAAATGAAACAAACGTTTGGCCCTTCGTACCACCGGGCCAGAGCAACTCAGTAATGCTGGAGGGAACATGAATCACGATCTAAAACTACGCGTCAGCCACGTCGAAGGTGCGCTGGTCAGGATCCTGGGAGTCACCGAGCGTCGTGGCTGGGCTACGACGTCACTGAGCGCCGCTCCGGATGCTGACGAGGACACCTTAGGCCTCGATCTAACCGTTCTGGGCGATCGTCCGGTCGACCTGCTCGTTCGCCAGTTGGCGAAACTGCACGACGTTCAGGACGTGAAGGTGGCGTCATGAGCAGCTTAACTGTTTGGGTCGATGGAGAGTTCCTCTCCGTCGATGACACCCGCGCCTCACTGATGGCCCATGGGCTCCACTATGGGACTGGAGTCTTCGAAGGGATCCGCGCCTACGATACAAACCGGGGTCCCGCCATCTTTAGGTTGGACGATCACATGGCCCGCTTCTCCGCTGGCGCGGACGCCTTGGCCATGAACGTCGACGTCAAAGCCATGGGGCAGGCCTCGTTAGAGCTGCTCAGACGCAATGGTCAAAGCACCGCTTACGTGCGACCACTCTCGTACTTTGAGAGTGGAGGGCTCGCCCTCGACGTCGCTCCCTTGACGCCAAAATCTTTCGTAACCACCCTACCCTGGAAGAGCCACCTAGGCGACGCTGCGGACGACACCGGTGTCAAGCTGCGGACCTCCTCGCACCGAAGGACCCCCGCAGCGGCCGTGCCTGCTCTGAAGCTGTGCGGGAATTACGTCAACTCCATCATCGCTAAGCTGGAGTCAACGCGCGCAGGATATGACGAAGCTCTGTTCATCGACGATGACGGATATGTGTGTGAAGCGACGGGCGAGAACGTCTTCATGGTCAAAGGCGGTCGGGTGACCGCTGTGGACCACCATGACGCGCTCTCGGGTATCACTAAAGCGAGCGTTATGACTCTGACTGGCGCCGAATCCCGCCGGGTCCATCGAGATGAACTATTGGACGCAGACGAGGTCTTTCTGACAGGCACTTCAGCGGAGGTCGCTTGGGTCTCCGAGTTCGATGGAAGACAGTTTGCGCGAAACGTCGCGACCCGTGAGATCGCGATGCTCTACCAAGACGTCGTCCACGGGAGACGCCCTGAACATGAGAGCTGGTTGACGTGGGCATGAGAGTACCGACGCACCGGGACGTTCGGCGAGCGACCGTCCGGATCCATAAGCACCTAGACCCGACTCCGGTGCTCAGATCCGGACGGTTAAACGCTCACCTGAAGCTAGAAAACCTCCAGGTGACGGGAGCCTACAAGGTCCGTGGCGCGCTCAACGCGCTGTCCATTCAGGTAGAGCGTGGAGACCATCGGCCGGTCGTCGCCGCGTCGGCAGGAAACCACTCCGCCGGTATGGCGTGGGCCGCCGACCGGCTCGGTTTGAGCTGCACGGCGGTGGTGCCAAGCAGCGCACCTCGGGCCAAGATCGAGGCGACTCGAGCGCTGGGCGCAGAGGTCATCATTCATGGAGATCGCTTCGAGGACGCGGCCCGTTTGGCGGAGGAACTCGGTACGCAGCGGGGCTATCGACTCCTACATCCTTTTGATGATCCCGATGTCATCGCCGGCCAGGGGTCCGTCGCCATGGAGCTGCTGGAATACCGACCGGATGTGGTCATCGTGCCCATCGGTGGTGGAGGACTCGCCTCGGGAGTCGCCCTCGCGCTGAGAAGATTTGGTGTTCGAGTCGTCGGCGTTCAGGTCGAAGGGGTCGATTCAATGAGACGGACCCTCGCGGGTCTCAGGCCCTTT
>CALELH010000580.1 GCA_937902595.1 uncultured Myxococcales bacterium | reverse complement strand
GGCCTGGCCATCATTCCTTGGCGCCTCTATGCAGCTCTTCGTTGCGGGATCACAGATGTGAGTTGCGGGACATTCACTGTCTTCGGCACAGGGGAGAGCCGCTGGAGACGGGTCATCGCATCCGGTACCGAGGAGCAAGAACAGGCATAGGGTCCACCTCATTTCATCCTCCCCAAGACCCAATAAGATAACCCAGGATGAGTGAAGAGTTAGCCAAGATCAACGGCGACATTCACAGGATAGAGACGACAGAGCATATTTACTCGACTGTGTCTCTCCGTACTGCTCATCGATAGCCGTCAAACTGGTAGAGAAGAGGGGGATGACTCTTTTGAAGAGTGGTGGCGGTCGACTGAATTCTCTGAATCCCATTTCGACTCGAGAGCTCGCCATAAGACAGTGTCCGGACACTGCGCGAACACTGTCTGTACGGTTCAGACAGTGTTCTAGGCCTATATAGTGTCCGAAACCCTGGCACGCCCCTTGCGATACATCCCCTCGAGAACAACACCAAGACACTGACCGTCAGGTCGACCTAAGGGGAATTTCATGTACCGTTTCATTATCGCTGTCTTCTATTGCGTCATCTGGCTCGGCATCGTCGCCCCGTCCGCCTCTCAGGCTCAAGATGAGGCCAACGGGTCGGACACGATCGAAATTGGCCTGTATGGCCCGGGTCGCGACATCGATGGCGACGGACTGGCGGACAGCTTCCAGACCCGCTTCAAGTCCATCGGTGAAGCTGGTCGCTCCGGTTATATTATTCTCCATGGCACCAACGAGGTGCTCACCTACGGCGAGGACGAGGCGGTATTTGCGCCCCGGTGGACCTATCCCAATGGGCGCTGGTCGGTGCCGCTGCCCGACGAGGCCGGTCCCTACCATGCGCAGGTCTGCGGTTGGGACCGCGAAGCAGAGCTACCGACCGTGTGCAGCCCTGTCATCACCGTGCCAGTCGTTGAGGGACGCGATGGGCTGGTCGCAATCTACGGAGACGATCCGCAGGATGAGGTCGGCTCTATCGCCGCGAGCTTCTACGGTCCTGGACGTGACCGCGACGGTGACGGATTGGCCGACTCCTTTATGCCCCGGTTTCAGGTCACCGGAGAGATCGGCCATCGACGCGGCTTCGTCATTCTCCATGGTTTCGACCAGGAGCTGACGTACGAGAACGCTGAGATGACCAAGGCCCCCTATTGGACTCATCCCAGTGGACGCTGGGAGGTGCCGTTGCCAGAGCGCGCTGGGCTTTACCACTCCAAGGTCTGTGGCTGGGACCCCTTCCGCGAGCTGCCGACCACCTGCAGCAACACCATCAGCCTTCCCGTGATTGAGGGACCGGATGGTATCGCCGCTATCTATGGCGCTGACCCGGCCGATGAGGCGGGCTCCCTCGCTTCGACCATCTACTCCTGGCCGGGACCCGACTACAACGGCGATGGTCGACCTGACTCATTCGCTATTCGTTGGAGCGTCGACGGGAACATTGGAGAAAACAGCGGCTACGGAATCGTGTTTGGGTCCGGTGAGACGCTCTCCGCAGAGACGGACACCGTGCTGCGAGCGCCGAACGCTTACAGAGGTGCTTCGAGCGCCTACGGTACCCGCCATTATATTCCCGTACCAGACCAGGTTGGTACCTACCGAGCTAAGGTCTGTGGTTGGGACCGCTTTCGTGACCAACCCACCGTTTGTGACGAGCCCATCACTATCGAGGTCGTCCAAAGCCCGGCTGGTCCCATCGTGCTCTATGGAGACGACCCTCAAGATGAGACTGGAACCATCGTCGCCGGCCTCTACGGGCCCGGTCCCGACCGAAACGGTGATGGGCGTGCAGACAGCTTCCAGCCGAAGTTTACGTCCACCGGAAATGTGGGCCATCGACACGGGTTCGTAATCCTCCACGGCTTTGAGGCCGAGTTGACATACGGTGAGGCCGAGACGACGACCGTGCCCCGCTGGACGTATCCGAATGGCCGCTGGTCTGTTCCGATGCCGAACCGTGGCGGCCTCTACCACGCAAAGGTCTGCGGGTGGGACCCCTTTCGCGAGCAGCCCACAGTATGCAGTGAGACCATCGAGTTGACTATGGCTCAGGGCCAAAATGGTGTGGTCGCCATCTACGGTGATGACCCGGAGAGCGAGTCCGGATCCATCAACGTCTCTATGTACGGTCCCGGTCCAGACACGGACGGAGATGGACTGCCGAACACCTTTCAGACACGTTTTCACTCCACGGGCGATGTAGGCAGCCGTCATGGGTTCGTCATCCTCCACGGCTTCGACGAGGCGCTGACCTACGGTGTCGCTGATATGGTCTCAGTCCCGCGATGGACCTACCCAAGCAGCCGTTGGCGAGTGCCCGTGCCCAATCGCGCGGGTCGCTACTTCGCCAAGGTCTGCGGATGGGACCCCTTTCGAGAGCGGCCCACGGTGTGCAGTGAGAATCTCGCGGTGCCCGTTATCAACGGAGCAAATGGGGTCTCGATCATCTTCGGAGATGACCCCGCCGATGAAGAGGGCACCATCACGTCCGAGTTGTACTCCTGGCCCGGCGCCGACGCGAATCGAGATGGCCGTCCAGATACGTTCTACGTGAGCTACCGAGCTACAGGCGACCTAGGTCGTAGCAGCGGCTTCGTGATCCTCCACGGCTACGGGGTGAACCTGTCGCCCGACACTGACGCTGTCATCCACGTACCGGGTCATCAGCGCCACACTCGGCGCGCGATCCCTGTCCCAGACCAGGACGGAGTGTACCGAGCCCAGGTCTGCGGCTGGGACCGTTTCCGCGAACAGACGACCATCTGCGGCGACAGTGTCGAGATCAAGGTCGCCCGAGGCCCCCGTGGCGCCATCGTCATCTACGGTGATGATCCGGCCGATGAGACCGGCGCCATCACGGCGACCCAGTATCGTTGGCCGGGCGCCGATAGCGATGGCGACGGCAGGCCCGACACCTTCGCGGCGGCCTTCAACACTCAGGGCACGGTGGGCCAATCCAACGGCTATGTCATCATCCATGGTTTCTCAGCGGATCCGATGTTCGGTCACGACGAGGCGACCTTCACCCCCACCTGGGTACATCCAGGCGGCCGCTGGTCCGTCCCCGTACCGAACGAGGCTGGGTTTTACCGAGTCAAGGTCTGTGGTTGGGACCACTTCCGCGAGCAGCCCACCATCTGCAGCGAGGTCTTCGAGGTCATCATGGCTGACTCGCCCAATGGGGTCATCGCGCTGTACGGAGACGATCCTCAAAACGAAACAGGCGAGCTCACGCTCACGGGTGTCGTCGCCCCAGAGCCCATCGTGACCTTCCCCGTTAACCTCCGAGCGACCGGCACCTTGGGTCAGACCTCCGGTTACGTCGTGCGACACGGTACAAACCTCCCGCTGACGTCTGAGAACACCCAGACGATTCGGTTCGACGCCAACCAACGCAGCGCTGCGCTGCGAGGCAGCCTCTTGGTCACCGTACCGACACCGGCCAACGCCGGTAACCACTATGTTCAGGCGTGTAGCTGGGACCACTTCCGTGAGCAGCCCCACAACTGCAGTGCGCCCCTCACGGCTAAGGTTGTCTCGACCCCTCGCGGTCTGGTCACCATCCCCGGTCTCGATCCAAGAGACGAGACCGGCGCTCTCTCCGCCAGCGCTCGAAACGGCGTCATCCACTGGACTCGATCGGGTAATATTGGTCACTCGGGTGGCTTCGTTATCCGTCATCAGGGCGCCGAGATGATGATGAGTCAAGAGGTCGCTCGCGTCAGCGAAGCTACGTCTCGTTACGATCTACGGTCGGTGCTCCTACCCGACGATAACTACGCACAGGTCTGTGCCTGGGACATCTACCGCCTGCAGACCGCCACCTGCTCCAACACCACCAACGTGATTGTGGATCGTATGCAGGACGGACGGCCGGTACTCATCACCGACCACGACGTACGCGATGAGGAGGGCTTCATCTCGGCCACGCTCAACGTCGAGCCCTACGGGCGCCGGTATGGCGACCGCCTGTGGGTTGAGTGGAACGTCGAGGGCGACCTCGGCGCGGAGAGCGGCTTCATCATCCTGTACAGCCGCCAGTCTAACCCCACATACCCCCGAGATCTGGTTGTGAGAGCGACCGCTGACGCGCGGACCGCTGAGATCCCAACGCGGCTTCACAGCGCTGATTATCACGTCCGGGTCTGTGTCTGGGATGAGAACCGGCAAGAGGCTTTTAACTGCTCGAACGAAGAGGTGCTACGAGCAATGGGCAACAACTCTCAGAGTGAGTGCATGCAGCGGCAAAACGGTCGAGATCAGGAGGCCATCTACAACGCCGAGATCGTCAGTGAAGAAGCCATCCCCGTCGACCTGCCCCTGTGGCGCCACCCAGATCTTGAGGGAGAGATCTCCGCCCACGAGGCGGCCCGCTTCCTCACCCAGTCAACGTACGGACCTAACCTGACTGATATTCAGAGCCTGCAGGCAATCGGCTACCAGGCCTGGTTAGAAGACCAGTTTAACGCGCCCACCTCGCTCACCCACGAGTTCCTACAGAATCAGCCATGCTCCTGGACACGCATCGGTGACCCCTGGTTTAAGCACGCCTTGGAGGGCACCGACCAGCTCCGACAGCGCGTCGCATTCGCGCTCAGTCAGATCCTCGTCGTCTCCAACAATGGTCAGACCCGCTACTACAACAGCCGATACTATGACCTCTTGGCTCGGCACGCGTTCAGTAACTTCCGTGACCTCTTGGGGCACGCTCTTCGCAGCCCGATCCTGAATGACTACCTGAACGTGACGGAGAGCTCCAAGGCGAACCCTGAGACGGGTAGCTTCCCTAATGAGGATCTCGCCCGCGAGCTCATGCAGCTCTTCACCATTGGGCTCATGCACCTCAACGCCGATGGAACGCCGGTGCTCGATGAGACGGGTGAGCCGATCCCAACCTACGGCGAGCACGACGTCTTCGAGGTCGCTCGTTCCTTGACCGGGCGCCGCCTGACGGGCAGCGGCTGGGGAGAAAATCATTGGTTCCTAAACCCGATGAACGTAGATGAAGAGGCACATGACCGCGGTGAGAAGTTCATCCTTGGTGTGAACGTACCAGGTGACCTAGACGGTGACACGGAGCTCGATCAAGTCCTAGACATCATGTTCAACCACCCCAACGTTGGGCCTTTTATCGGGAAGCAGCTCATTCAGCGTCTGGTCACAAGCAACCCCACTCCAGAGTATGTGGCTCGAGTCACGGCGGTGTTCAACAACAATGGGCGGGGCGTCCGTGGTGACATGGCCGCGGTCATCCAGGCAATTCTCCTGGATGATGAAGCGCGCAATGGCCATCGCACCCTGACCGAGACCTTCGGCAAGGTCCGAGAGCCGCTCCTTATGATGACCGCCCTGCTGCGTGGTATGAATACCTG
>CALELH010000579.1 GCA_937902595.1 uncultured Myxococcales bacterium | reverse complement strand
CCCTCGCTCAGTGGTCCACATCCCCATGGACATGAGACCATGGAACATGGTGGTCAACGCGATGGACCCATCCACCATGGCCGCGTCCACGACCTGACCACGCCCTGACCGCTGCGACTCAATGACCGCGCAGAGCACACCAAACGCCAACATCATCCCGCCACCGCCAAAGTCACCGACTAGGTTCAAAGGGATCCCTGGGGGACCCCCCTTGGGGCCTATGGGGTGCATCGCGCCCGCGATGGCGATGTAGTTCATGTCGTGGCCCGCGCGATCGGCTAAGGGACCATCCTGGCCCCATCCTGTCATCCGGCCATAGATGAGCTTAGGGTTGCGCGCATGACAGGCCTCAGGACCGATACCCAAGCGCTCCGCCACCCCTGGACGAAACCCCTCGATCAGGATGTCGGCGCTCTCCACCATATCAAGGATGACTGAAGCCCCGTTCGGGTCTTTAAGGTTGACTCCGACGCACCGTCGACTTCGGTTCAGTAGGTCAACGGGCAACGTCCCGCCTCCACCCGGGCGGTCGACGCGGACCACATCAGCGCCCATATCTGCCAACATCATCGCGCAGAATGGGCCCGGCCCAATCCCCGCAATCTCAATCACGCGCACTCCCTTAAGTGGACCCATTTCCTGCCCTTCCCTAACAGTCATCTCATCAAGCCTACGCAGGGTCCGCCGACGAGTACAGTCCCTATTGCGTAGGTCTCTAGCCGTCGTCGACATCCGTGAGAAAAGGTGCGATAAACACCCACAGATCAGTATGGGGGATCGATTTGACTGGGGAGCGGACCGAAGTCGGGGATGCGGAGACGGGCGAGCACAGTGACTCTGCCGCGATCTCTAGCTCGTATTCAGGTTGGCTCTGGTCCCTCGGCTGTCTATGGATCGGCGGCGAGCTGCTCGGCGGACTCGGCGTCACCGGGGCACCACACAGCAACGTGGTCAAACTGTTTAGCCAGGGCATGCCCTTCTTAAGTTCTGCTCTCTTGGGCGCCTATCTCATCTTCCTCACAACGACACAGGACAAGCGGACAAAGTGGCTGGTCACAGGTTTGGGGATCGCCTTTGAAGTGCTGCTATAGGTCATGCGCCCGGGCGAGGCCAGCAGCCTAGCGAGACCGCTCGTACACCTTGGGACTGGCTTCGGTCTCACCGCCCTGCTCTTCCAGATCTTGCATTGGGCACGGGCGACAGAGGTCAGCGCTCGCTCCAAGAGCAGCCACACCATCGCCGCCATGTCGCTGATCCCGTTGTTTATCGCCGCGAGCATCTCGGTCTTGGGTGTGACGCAGATCCTGCACCCGACGGTTTTCGACGCCTCGGCCTTCATGGTCGACTCGGCCTTCTTTGGCACACCATCATTCTCCGTCGCCGCGAGCGTCCAAGACGCCCCCTGGTTTAAGTCCGGACTCATCATCGTCTACATGCACTTGCCGGCAGCCTGCGCGGCGCTCTATGCCCTGGGACGATCGGAAGGTCCCGACAGGGGCCCTGATATTCTCCGGTGCTTCTTAACGGTCGGCGTCGCAGGCTTCGTGCTCTACAACCTGCTGCCCATCGTCGGTCCGAGTTACTTCTTTCGCGCTGATTTCCCTTTGGGTCCGCCGGAGATCGACGCGATGAAGGCCGTCACTTACCTGGCCCTGCCCGAGTACCGCAACTGCTTCCCCTCGCTGCATACGGCGTGGGCGCTGGTCTTGGCTCTCTACGGCATGCGCCTCGGCCGAACGATCGCTCTGCTGGCCTGGGCCTTTGCGCTCTTCACCATCATCGCGACCGTGGGGCTGGGTCTCCACTACGTCGTTGATCTGCTCGCAGCCCTGCCTCTGGTCGCGCTGATACGTGCCTGGCTCGAAGGTGAACGCCTCGAACGGAGACGCAGCCTTATCGTATCAGCAGGGCTCTTAATTATCTGGTTCGTCGCGGTTCGATATGGGGCGACGCTCCTAAGAGACACCCCTGCGGTCACGTGGATCTTGTCCTTCATCACCATCGCTGCTTTCGTGTGGTCCGAGCGACGAGGACTCGACTCAAATGAACGCTCCGAGGGCTCCACCGCCGACGTCGAGCACTCTGAAGAGGCGAACACTTCCCAGCAGCCAGATCTGATCGGTCAGGGCCTCACTGCGGTCTTCTTCGTCTCCGGGTTCGCCGCCTTGGTCTACCAGGTCGTCTTCGCAAAAACGCTAGGCCTCACCTTCGGGAGTATGGGCGCCGCATCGGCGACCGTGCTCACAGCCTATATGGCGGGTATCGCTATCGGCTCTTGGGTCGGTGGCAATCTCGCCCACTCAGGCCGAGACCCCATAAAGGTCTACGTGTATTGCGAGATAGGGATCGCCGTCTGGTGTGCGCTCACCCCGGTCCTGTTCGACGGTGTACAAGAGCTCTACGTCTCTATCGCCAGTGGCGGGGACCCTGCCAGTCCGCATCTCGTGGCCCTGCAATTGGGCCTCGGCCTGGTCGTACTGATGCCTCCAACCATCCTCATGGGCATGACCATGCCCGTGCTGACGGCACACTTCGCAGGGCGTACAGAGTCCTTAGGACGGTCCGTTGGGAGGCTGTACGGTGCCAACACCCTCGGCGCAGCTGCGGGCGCGATCCTAACCGGTTATCTCCTGCTGCCCAGCTTGGGTACCTTCGGGGCAACAGGCCTCGCCGTTCTCCTTAACCTCGCCGCTGGATTGATCGGGTTGAGACTCGCCAAAGGGCTATCAGGGTCAACGAGAGATCTCCCTGAGATTATCGAGCCTGAGACCCAAACACAGGTCGATTCAAACGCTCGAACTCAGGGATGGATCGCCGTAGCGGTACTCACCATAGGAGGCGTGCTGACCCTCGCTCTAGAGACGACCTACGTACACCTCCTCGCGGTCGTCGCAGGAAACAGCGCCTACGCCTTCTCGCTGATGCTCTTCTGCTTTCTGCTCGGTCTCGGAGGTGGAGCCGCCCTAAGCCGAAACCTCCTCCGCCGAGGTGTCGACGCCGCGTTGGGTCTCGCGGTGTGTCAACTGCTCTTGGCCGTCGCCATCGTGCTGGGCCTCTACTATTGGGACCAGGTCCCTGCCTACTTCGAGAGCTTCGCCCAATACGCCGACGTGAAGACCTTTGAGAAACGAGAGTTTGTCCGCTTCGTGACCTGCGCGCTCTCCATGCTTCCGGTGAGCCTGTTCATCGGGGCAGGATACCCATTCGCGATGGAGATCGTAGGCCACGCTTGGCCGAGCAACCGACTCTTAGCGCTGGGCAGAGCGGCGGCCGCCAACACGGCCGGTAATATCATCGGCGCGCTCGTCGGCGGCTTCGTCCTTATCCCTGCCCTCGGATCATTCTCTGCGCTGGAGTTGATGGCCGGGGTCGCCCTCGTCCTGTCAGGGGTCGTCGCGTGGAGCCTCCATGGCCTCGACAGGCGATATATGGGGCTCGCATTAGTGGCGGTCCTCGCGCTCTTTCCCATGCTCCCCAACGGCTTTGACATGAACAGCCTAGCCTCCGGGGCCAACGTCTATTTTCACGGTCAGAGCTATGGTGAGGTGGTGGACTATGCCGAGAGCCTCGATGGTGGTTTGACGACGGTCTCCCATCTAGAGACTGCGAGTGAGGGCCACGTCTATACGCTGCTGACGAATGGGAAATTCCAAGGAGACTCCTCCGAGAAGCGTGAGATGCGCGCGCAAGTCGCCTTTGGGCTGACCCCACTCCTCCACACGGATAAGCGAGGCCGGGGTCTCGTGATTGGCTTTGGTACGGGCGTAACCGCCCGCGCTGTCCACGAGAGCGGGTTCAAGCAGCTCGATGTCGTGGAGCTCAGCGAAGACCTGCTGTCTATGGCGAACCGCTACTTTAAGAAGAAGAATGGGGCTGTGCTCGAGAAGCCAGGGGTCAACACGTACGTGACCGACGGGCGTAACTTCCTGCTGCTCACGAAAGATAAGTATGATCTGGTCTCAATCGAGGTGAGCAGCATCTGGTTTGCGGGAGCAGCCGCCCTCTATAATCATGAGTTCTACGAGCTTGTGACCAGCCGCCTTGAAGATACGGGAGTTCTGCAACAGTGGATTCAGCTCCATCGACTCACCCCAGAACACCTCGTGTCGATTATCGCGACGCTCAGGAATCACTTTGAGAAGACCTGGCTCTACGTCATCGGCGGCCAGGGCGTCTTGATCGGGTGTCGACATGAGTGCAACCCGAGCGAAGCAAATATTGAAAAGCTCGCCATGAACCCAGGGCTCAGTGATCTAGCGAGGCTCTACAAGAATGGCATCAGAGACCTAGCGAAGGGACAGCTACTGAGCCCCAAGGATCTCGATCGGTTCCTCATCGGGATGCGCGCCGAGGGCTTGGACGCTGAGTTCCTCATCTCGACGGACAGCAATCATCTCTTGGAGTACGCGACCCCGCGCGCGAACGTACGGCCTTATCGGCAATCTCTAGAAGACAACCTCAGGATGTTACGTAGCTTTCGCCGACAACCCAGCGCACCCTAGAGATAAAATTGAGACCGTAGGGACCGGCTGCGGGACTTTGGTCACGCTTTCTGCTATGTGAGCCTCATCCGAACCCAGACGAGGTGAACATGGGCGCGCTGCTCCGCGATCTAAGAACCATCCCCAACATGATCTCCATCAGCAGGATCATCCTGCTCGGGATCGCTATCGGGGTGTTCTATCTGACCGACCATAAGGCGGTCGCGATCTTCATCGGAGTCATCGCAGGGATCACGGATTATCTCGACGGGATCATGGCCAGGCGTCTTAACCAGGAGACCCAACTTGGAGCGATCCTAGACCAGTATGCCGACATGATCTTCGAGTCATTTGGGCTCCTCATGGCCTGCACATACTCAGAGAATCATGTCTCCCCGATCATCTTGGCGCTCTATTTGCCCAGAGAGTTCTGGGTCATGACCATCAGGCGGACAGCTGAGGCGAAGCAGATCATCATCCCGAGCGTCTTCATCGGGAAGCTTAAGACGAACTTCATGGGGTGGGGCTTCATGTGCTACTTCATCGCCGTCACCGGCGTGGCCCCGTGGTCCGAGCCATGGAGCCTCTACTTGGGATACATCGGCCTCTACGGCGGTCTCGTCTGCTCTTACATCAGCGGCGGCATCTACACCCGAGAGTTCATCAAGGCCTACGACCAAATCGCTGACTAACGGCGCACTTCACCGAACACAATGACGTCTCCGAAGTCTCGAGTCGGATACCTAGGCAAAGTCCAGCGCCTCAACAGGTGAAGAATACCCCCAATGAGGCCAAGGACATCTACCTCGAGATTCCCTCTCACGATCGCCGCTCGTTCGACGAGCGGTCCGAGACGTTCCAGAGATGGCTAGTCGCGATACTTCTTGATCTCGCCGCTCTCTAGTCGGCTGAAGTAGCTCTTCAACTCTCGCTTGACGATAGGCATCAAGAAGTAGAGACCGATGATGTTGACCAGCGCCATGGCGAAGATAGACGCGTCGGAGAAGTCGATGACGGGTCCAAGGTTCGTCGCCGCGCCGATCACCACGAAGACACAGAAGATGATCTTGAAGACAAGCTGGGTCCTCTTAGACTCACCGAAGAGATAGGCCCAAGCCTTAAGGCCGTAATAGGACCAAGAGATCATGGTGGAGAAAGCGAAGAGAACAACGGACACCGTCAACACCAAGGGAAACCAACTGATTGCGCTCCCGAAAGCCGCCGAGGTCAGCGCGACACCGGTCAGTCCGCCTTCCGTCGCGATGGAGGAGCCTCCCCAGATGTACATTCCCGTGTCACCGTTCATCTGAAGTTGACCGGTGATGATGATGACGAGGGCCGTCATCGTGCAGATGACGACCGTGTCAATGAAGGGCTCAAGCAGAGAGACAAGTCCCTCAGTGATCGGCTCGTTGGTCTTCACCGCAGAGTGCGCGATGGCCGCCGAACCGACGCCGGCCTCGTTAGAGAACGCGGCTCGCTTGAAGCCTTGAATCAAAGCACCGATGATCCCGCCCGCGATCCCCACGTCCGTAAACGCGCCACGGAAGATCTCACCAAAGGCCCAGAAAACCTTGTCATAGTGCATCCCGATGACGATGAGCGCTGAGATTACATAGAGGACAGCCATAAAGGGGACGATCTTCTCAGTGACATTGGCGATGGACTTAATCCCGCCAACGATGACCAAGAAGACGACGGCCGCTAAGCCGAGGCCGGTCACCCAGCCGTTGCCTGCGAGGAAGCTCGCCTCCCCGCCGGTGACACCCACCAAAGCCACGTGGGCCTGGTTCGCTTGGAACATGTTTCCGCCACCCAGGGCACCGAAGATACAGAAGATAGCGAAGAGGACCGCGAGGACGCGCCCCAAGGTGTTCTTCTCCTGACCGAAGCGCTCACTCAAGCCTTGCGAGAGATAAAACATAGGGCCGCCTGAGACAGAACCATCTTCATTCTCACGACGGAATTTAACGCCGAGGGTACACTCACAAAACTTAGATGCCATGCCCAAGAGACCGGCCAAGATCATCCAGAAGGTCGCGCCCGGGCCGCCGATGCTCACCGCGACGGCCACACCGGCGATGTTGCCCAAACCCACGGTGCCTGAGAGCGCCGTCGCGAGCGCTTGAAAGTGGCTGACCTCGCCCTTGTCGTCGGGGTTACTATAGTCACCTCTTACAAGCTCGATCGCGTGCTTGAACCCGCGAACCTGGATGAACATGAAATACAGCGTAAACACGGTCGCTGCGATCACCAGCCAACCAACGATGAGTGGGAACTTGATCCCACCGAGCTCCACAGAGTGAAAGATCAACCCGACAAATGGACCTGTAAACTCCGCGAAAAACTTACCGATGGCAGCGTCTAACGAGTCGCTCGACTCTTCTGCCCAGGCGAGCAGCGGCATGAGCAACGTGAGACCAAAGGCCAGTAAAGAGAGCGGCTTGCGTGACTTCATGTGATCCTCCTCATCGCCCTCAACCAGGTGATTCCAGGCGAGACGGCTGAGGCGAATCTTTCAGGCACGGCACCAGATGTCAACCTCGCCCCAAGGTCGCGATGCGACCTTGGATCATAATCCCACCGATTCATGCTAGGGTCGGCGCGCCCAGAAACGAGCATCTTGGGACTAACCGGGGAAATTCAAGCGATGCGACCACGCGTATCTACACTCCAACCCTATTTGTTGCTCGTCTCCCTGTCTCTGCTGGGGTGTCCGGAACCTTCATCCACGGTGACATCGATGGACGTGAGCCTGGTGGCCGACGGCGGCGCCAACGATGGAGCCACGGGCCTGGATCAAACTGTTGATCCCTCAGACCGAGGTCTGCGCGGGCTATCGGACCCCAATCAGCTGTCACCGACGTTTCTCAACGTTCATACCCATGTATTCGTCCCTGGATGCGCTTCAGTTGGCTGCCACGACCAATCGACGATGAGCGGTGGGCTCTCTTTGGCTGATCCCAACGACACCTACGCGGCGCTCATAGACACCGCACCGAGTAATTCGATCGCCGCCGAGAATGGGTGGCTACGAGTGCGCCCCTTGGACTCGATCCGCTCCTTCTTGATCCGCAAGCTCGAAGGACCAGGGATTGGCGAAGGTATGGCCATGCCATCGCCATCCCAGCAGCTCTCAGAGGGCTGGCTTAACCTCGTGCGCCGATGGATCCTGGCGGGCGCTCCAGGCCCAAAGGAGCCGGCCGAAGAGATGACCAACGCGGACCCACTCTTCGAAGAGAGAGAGCTGCAGGAGTTGACCTTTCGGGAGCCCGTTCGGGCCTGCATCACCTGCCACCCGACTCACGTGAGGGAATGGAGGATCAGTAATCACGCCTACGCCGCCGTCGATCCAGTCTTCCACGCGATGGTCCGTCTAGGGCAAAAGCAAAGTGAGGGGCGCCTCGGTCAGTTCTGCGTCCAATGTCACAGCCCAGCTGGACTCGCTCTAGGTGAAACCCCGGTCCGTGAAACCCCAGATGGGTTCGTTCAGGACTTTAGCCGTTTAAGCGACGCTGCTAAGCAAGGCGTGAGCTGCGACATCTGTCACACGGTCACCAGCATCAATGAGCCCCGCAACGCGCGCATGGTGTACACGCCAAACGGCGTCATGCGCGCTACGATCAGGGACCCAAAACCAACGGCGGCCCACATCTCCGAGTATAGCCCCCTCCATGGGAAGAGCGAGCTGTGCGGGAGCTGCCATAATGTGACAAACCCAGCCGGCGCCCCCATCGAGGAGACCTTCGATGAGTGGGCAGGGTCGGCCATCGCGGCGACCAAGAATTGCCAAGACTGCCATATGCCTGTCTATACAGGTCCGGCCGCCGTCGATGGGCCTGAGAGACAAGTCCATCGCCACACCTTCGTCGGCGTAGACGTCTCCTTATTGCCCGAGGATGAATTCCCTGGATACGAGGAGCTTCGTGGACTCACCCGAGACCTGCTGCGGAGAGCGTCCGAGATGACGATCGAGGCCCGGCCCCAGACAAGAGACATCGCGGTGAACATAACGAATCTCGCCGGCCATAGACTCCCCAGCGGGGCGACCGCTGAGAGGCAGATGTGGCTCGAGGTCCTCGTCCACACCATGGATCGAGAGCTTGTTTTTGAGTCAGGAACCTTGGATCCAAACCAAGACATCAGGGACGAGAACCCTGACCACACGACGGCCCCAGGCAGCGATCCTCAGCTTAATCTCTGGCGCCAAGTGATGTACGGAGCGACGGACAATAAGGTCGAGTTTCCATGGCAAGCGAAGAGGGTCGAGAACCGTCTGATTGAGCCGGGTGATACCGTCAAGGTTGGGTATCACTTTGAGAGCTTGACTCCAGGTGATTACACAGTCCGCGTGAGATTGCTCTTCAGAACGTTCCCACCATACTTCTTACGTAAACTAGAGAGCCTCGCTGATCTCTCTCCTGACGTGAAGACACGGGTCCCGATTGTAGAGATGGCTCAAGAGACTGTGCTCCTAAGTGTCACTGACGGCGACTCAGATGCGGGCGGCGGGCCCACGTGCGCAGCAGGTGACGTCGCCGATTGCGAGGGCGCATGTCGCCCGATGGCCTGGCTCGGGGACGGGCGCTGCGATGATGGTCAACTAGGCCTCCTGGGCGGAGCAAACTTTGCCTGCGAGCGGCACGGGTTCGATGAGGGAGATTGCGACGGATCCGGTGGTGGAGACACCTGCGGCCCAGTTGAGCTGCGTGACTGCGACGGCGTCTGCTGGGACGCGGCCTGGCTCGGTGACGGGTGGTGCGATAATGGAGAAGACTTCGAATGGGGAAGCGCGAACTACCAGTGCGCAGCCTATGGCTGGGATAATGGCGACTGTCCCGATCCCAACTCCCCACCCGACCGACCGGCGGAAGGCGACGGCGTCACGGAAGAAGGCTGTCTGCTCGGCTTTGTCCGTGACTGCGCCGCGCGCTGCATGCCCGTCGAGTGGATCGGAGATGATGACTGCGACGACGGCACAAATGACGCTATCGGCAATCCGGACTTCCGATGCCAAGCTTTTGGCTTTGACGAAGGTGATTGCGCCGAATAATTCCTGGGGATGGGCTCACTCGAGCTGAGCTAGTCGAGAGGGGTCGCCTCGATTCGGTGGAGCGCGGCTGAATTCGTAAGCTGGAGAAGTACGTTTCGCCCTCGGATCCGCGCCTGATAATCAAACCGAATCTCCGGCATCAGCTCGAAGGTCACCCTGGACCACCGAAGGTCACCGTTCTCGTCCGTCGTAGCGGGTAGACGCGCCAGATCGTGATATTGATCTCCATCCCACTCTTGCGCTAGGCCTGCACCTCGCCCGCGATAGATCAATGAAACGGCCACTCTCCCGAGATAGTCGTCGGGGAGATCGATGAGCACATTCGCTGTCCCTGTGTTCGCTTGACGAGCAGGCAGGGAGATTTGACCTGCCACAGTCTCCGCCGGTTCATCCCACTCAACGGTATAGAATCGCACGCCTCCCGGGGCCTCAGGCAACGCATCATCTCCTTCATCTCCTGCGACCATCTCCCAACGGGACCCATCAGCGAAAGCTGGTGGCCTACGGGTGATCATGAGCGCTAAGGCGAGGGTTCTGGTGCTGTCCAAGGAGACGGCGCCCACCCGGCGGTTGAAACGAGACAGGTAGCTAGAAAAGAAGATGGATCGTGCATATTCAAACACGATGGGATCACCACCCGGCGAATTCCCATGAGCTGCGAAGCCATTGACAGCCGAGCGGGTCCACCGCCAGGCCTCATCACCTCCGGGGGCTCCATCGACACGGCTGTTAAGCCGAGCTGGGTTGCCGCTCCAGATGTTTTGGGTGAGCGTCTGCGCGACGCCCCGCATACGGTTCGGTGCCCACCACCCTCGGTCGGCGGCGAATCGCATGAACTGGAGAGTAATGGCAGCGTGAGAGATATCTTCGGGCCGTCGCCGCGCTGGGTCTAAACCGTCATCAGCGTAATTCCACGAATACCCGATGACCGGGTTGCCACGCATTCTGGCCCACAGGAGGTCCGCGCAAGCGCGGGCACGATCACCGATGGCCTCCGGAGCGCCATTCTCGCTCAAAAGCAGGGCCGCCATGGCGACGAGTACACTGGTGTTATGCACGGCGATGGCATCGGAGATGCGGTCGGAATACCAATACCATCCGCCGTCATCGATGGCCGTATAGTAGGGGCGCCAATACTCGACCAGGTCGACGCCAAACTGTCTCACCTCGGCAGCCTCTGGGTGATCGGTCTGCACCAAGAATTGGGCAAACTTAGCGACCCCCAACGCCACCATGCCCGATTGCCAGGTGTAGGGGGTCCTAGCAGGGTTCTCAGAGCCATCTCCGAAGGCATCCCATGCATCGGGGAGTCCAAAGGCGGGTCCGCCTCCTAGGGCCACACCAGCTCCCGCGCGAAGCTCTTCGATCTCAGCTAGCCCGGCCCTGATCAACTCATCTCGGCGCTCAAGATCGTAGTTCCGGGCGGCTGAGAGAAACTCTCCAAGGGCTTGCAGGACGTACCCCTGAGCTGCGCTCTGAGAGTAGCTCTCGTTGACATCTAGGTTCCTCATCTGGCTCAAGAGGTTGAGAGTGAGCGTCGAAACACCGTCCCCATAGGGGCCGATGGCCAACTCTGGAAACGATGGCAGCGGCGCCGCCATGTCCGGCTCAGCCAACGCCATGTCTGGCTCAGCCACCGCCATGTCTAGCTCAGCCACCGCCATGTCTGGCTCAGCCACCGCCATGTCCGGCTCAGCCAACGCCATGTCTAGCTCAGCCACCGCCATGT
>CALELH010000578.1 GCA_937902595.1 uncultured Myxococcales bacterium | reverse complement strand
GCGCGCCGCCTTGTGGGGTGCCCGGCCATTGGTAAGGACCGGTAGTCTCTCCGAGATCGAGCCGCTCCGCGTCTGTGCTCTCTGCATCTCCTGCGTCATCTAATGGTTCAGCGTCGTCAACGGCGGCATCATTTAATGGATCCGCGTCGTGGGTCGACGTGTCTATGCGAGCATCAGCCAAGGCCGTAGCGTCTTCGGTCTGTTCAGCATCTTGAGTTGGGACTGAGCTGTCTTGACCCTCGCCGCCAGCGTCTCCTGCCTGAGCATCGAGAACGGACGTATCAGGGCGCTGAGCGTCTATCTCTGCATCGAGCTCAGCGTCTACCTCTGCGTCAACTGCAGCGTCAATGATGGCTAAGTCTGGTCCCGCGTCCACGCGGTCTCTGACCTCGACGACCACCGTCACTTGGTCCGTTGGTTCATCGACGTCGACGAGGCCATCATCGTTATTGTCTTCCCAGAGGGTGATGTCGCCGGAGTAGATACCTTCCGGTAGATCCGCGGGAGTGTCGACGCTGATCTGGCCAAGGCCCTGCTCGCCATCGGCGAGGCTGCGCGGGAGTCCAAGGACCTGGATCCCTGAGGACGGTATAGAGACACCATCGGGTCCCGTCAACGGCTGGACTACGTATCGTAGGTGAGCAAGCGGTCCGGTCGTCGGTATCGGCGATATATCACCGTTCTGGTCGCGACCGTTGTCGGCGTCAGGATCGGAGCCTCGATATTGATTCTCGATGGTCATGACCCCGGGGCCGACGGCTCCACCGACAAAGTCCACAGTGCCCAGTTCGACCCGTGCCTCAACGATGTCTAAGTCCTCTACGCGCAGCTTTAGACGCTCGATAGAGAAGGTTGTGTTCGGATATAAGCCATCATCGGGGACGACGTCTTCAACGCTCCCAATCTGCAGACCGCCGTCATTCGTCTTCGGCCATCCTTCAGCGTCAGGCCCTCGGCGGTGATAGAGGACGAGATCCAAGCTCGAGGTGATGTTCTCTCTGGGATAGCGGATGAGGATCCGCATATCGTCGATGTCACGACCGCATCCAAACCAGAAACGTACTGATCTCTCTTGAATACGCGCTACATCAAGCTCGGAATCTTCCATCGGGATATGAGTCGAAGGATCGATCCCTTCAAGGCCACGGTCTCGCCCGTATTCGACCCCCGGTATACCCCAGGCAGCGTCGCCGTCTTTCAGCGCTTCTCTGTCTGTGACGAGAGTCACCATCTCAGCGTTGGTGAAGAACAGCTCACCGCTGGTCACTTCGTAATCATCAGTGCCGTCGGCCATACGGAGATAGATGCTTTGGATCCTCTTCTGCGGATCGTAGCGCTCACGGACGATAATCAGATTTGGGTCATCATCGGCCGAGACAGTAGGGAAGGGACCATCGACAAACGGCGTCTGCGCCATACCAACGGTCGGCAAAAGGCACAGTAAGACTGGTATAAGACGCACCATGAACCACCAAGTCGCTTGGGGTCGGGCAAACGCGTGAGCTAAGCGAGGAGGTCGGTCGTTTCGCCGAGCATTTCGTCGGCTACTTTGACCACTTCGAGGTTGGCACGGTACATCAGCGCCGAGAAGCGTCGGTCGACGGCCGCTCGGACAGGGTCGACGCCCTCCGTCGGGGACGTCTCGATATGTACCTTGACGCCGCTCTGTGTCTCGACACCGCGCGCGTCTACCTCTCGATAACCCTCCGTGACCATATTGGCGGTGTTGTGCGCCGATGCATCCAGCATTGTGCTGGCAACCTGCATTCCCGCGCGTGCACGACCGATGGCTCGTAGCGGCATCTCCGACCCCCGTAGTATCGATAAAACCACGCGTGTTTCTGTCGCCCCCGACATCATGCACGCGGGGTAAGTCTAGCAGCGACCAATCGGAGGAGCAAATTGGACGAGGAGGAACCATAACGGTGGGCCTCCTCAACCTAGCGTGTAGCCAGGGTGTTCTTGGCCTTACGAGAGAAGTAAGCCGCGAGTACATCTCGCGCGACATCGGCCGCCCGTTGCCACCACTTCTCGCCGTTACCGACCATGACAGCGATGGCGACTTGTGGATTGTCTACGGGCGCATAACCGATGAACCAAGTGTAGGATGTGTATGGCGTTCTAATCGCTAACGATCCGGTCTTTCCGCCGACCTTAATGTGACTCAGCTTCTTAGGCCACTTGGAGAACGCTCTCCGCGCGGTGCCCTTAGTGACTGTGTCGCCCATCGCTTTCCTCAGAACCTTCGCGATCTGCGGTGTCATTGCTCGACTGATACCCCGGCGTGGTGGCGCATCAACAGCCTGGCCATCTGGACCGTGAAGCCTTGTCACAAAGCGCGGTGTAGGAAGCTCACCATCACCAGCGACAGCGCTCCCGATGAGAGCGGCGTGCAGAGGTGTGAGCTTAGAGTTCCAAAAGCCGGCTGACATTCGAGCACGCTCAAGTCGGTTTCTCGGTATGTTCGCGGTGCTCGCGCCGGTCAAAAGCGGGAAGGGGATGACCCTGTTGAAGCCGAACGCTGTCGCGGTCTCCAGGAGCTTGTCTCGTGTGAGCTTCATGTCGGTCACGCGACCGAAGAAACCATTGTTACTTGAAGCCAGCGCCTTGCCGACCGTGCTGCGGTTCGCTTTAGGCCCTGGGCTCTTAAGGTGCTGTGCGCCGATGCGGCGAACAGCTCGTCGGTAGCCAAATGTCTGCGTCGGCTTTACGCCGCTGTCTAGGAGCGCTGCGCTGCTCACCACCTTGAACACACTCGCGGCCGGCGCGACGGGGCGTAGTGTTAAGTGAGACGGCTCGCCGGCCTCAGCTGCCTTGGGCACCGATGGGTGTCCATCTTGCTGATGATCGGCGAGTACCAGCACGTCATCATTACGTACGTCGATCATGACGACGCCGGAGAAGGCCACTTTGGCCCTCTTTAAGATCGCCTCGGTCCGCTTCTGGAGATAGGGATCGATGGTGAGCTCTGCGGACCAGCCGTTCGCGAGGTCAGCTTGCATACGATCGCCATCTTGAACGATCCGACTCGGATCGAGGGCGCCGGGTAGAAGAGCCGCAGTGGCCGCTTTATCTAGGGTCTGTGTAGCGATGCCCGACTGAGTGGACTTTGTCGGCGAAGCGGGCTCTGCATGATCTAGCTCATATGTGAGTGCACTGTCGGGACCAACGAACGCATCCTCCTCGGCGAAGGCGTAGTACGCCACCATCCCGTGCAGGAGTATAATTTGGGCCATCAAAATGCCCGATTTGGTGATCCGCTTTTCGCTCATAATCGTGTTCGTTTGAACATCCCGTCCCCACAGTGTGATCCAATGTAGGCGCATGTGATCCATCGTGCAAGTGTTTTTGTCGCTCTGGTGGCTTGGCTATGATCCCTCGGATCACCGCATAAAACCTAGAGATCCGTAAGGGATCGATATTGTTGGGAAAGCTGATCTAGCGAAGGAGAAAGAGGCTAGGGTTGAGACCGTTTTTTTTTATTCGGATCCGGTCGAAGGAGCGGACGAATGGGGACCATAGACCCTGAGCGTCGCGCTTGTCGCGTCGTCGCTCCTTAATTCGATGAGTTCGTATGGTGAAGCGCCGTCCAAATCAGTGATTACGAGTTCGTGTACTCGGCCTGAGTAGGATTCACTACGGACGGTCTCAACACCTTCGTCGTCGTGGAAGAGCACTCTTGTGCTTCGGGTCCCATCCTCAGAGGCCGATCCACTTCTGAGCGTAACGCGGTCATCATTTTCGCATCCATCCAAATCGGCAGGACCAGGAACATCACCCGTTGCCCAAATGGGGGTAAACTTTGCGGTGCGGACCGCCGAAATGACAAGAGACTGCGAGCCATCTCGGAGGCTGCGATAATCAAGCTTTGTGTTGAAGCCGTCCTCGCGAGAGCCTCCCATGACCAAAAGCTCCGGGATTTGGTCTCCATCGACGTCATCTCCTACACTCCAGCTAAGAAACCGATAGGGACCGAACTGAGCGACTTTGCGGAGCGTCTCACCAGGTTCGTAGATCTGCAGGATATGAACGCCAAGACGGTCGTATTCCGCGACGAGGCGTGGAAGGCCTTCGAACATGTGGAACTCTACTCGTTGGTAGCTTCCGTTCGTCGCGGTCTTATTTTGGGGGTCGCCGTTGGGGGTCAGATCGATTGGGTCATGATAGGTCACAGAAAGCTGCTGACCCTCGAAAGAGGCTGTAACGAGCTCTGGTCCCATCCCACGAAGATCCATTGG
>CALELH010000577.1 GCA_937902595.1 uncultured Myxococcales bacterium | reverse complement strand
CACGCGTTAAGGAGAACCTCAGGATCTTCGTTGAGGCGGCTCGAATGCGAGGGGAGGCGCTCGACCACGTTCTCTTGAGCGGTCCTCCCGGACTCGGCAAGACCACCCTCGCGCATATCATCGCGCAGGAACTACAGACACGACTCCATGTAACGAGCGGCCCTGCCCTCGAGAAGAAAGGTGATCTGGCTGGTATCCTCACCAACCTCGACGCGAACGACGTCTTGTTCATCGACGAGATCCACCGTCTCAACGCCGTGGTGGAAGAGAACCTCTATCCCGCGATGGAGGATCTGCGTTTCGACGTCGTCGTTGGAGATGGCGTCTACGCGAGAAGCGTCCCCATCGATCTCAAACCCTTCACCTTGGTCGGAGCGACGACGCGCGCAGGCTTGCTTACGTCTCCCATGCGAGACCGCTTCGGTATCGTCGAACGTCTTGAGTTCTACAGCCACGATGAGCTGGCGCAAATCGTCCAACGTTCGGCGAGACTGATGGACGTCGCCCTCGAGGGGGATGCCGCCTCTGTGATCGCACGGAGATCTCGAGGTACCCCGCGAATCGCAAATCGGCTACTCCGCCGAATTCGCGACATCGCAATGGTCCGGGCTGACGGAATCGTGACGCCCCAGGTGGCCGAAGACTCCCTGGCGCAATTGGACGTCGACCACGCTGGCTTCGACCGTATGGACCGACATCTATTGCTGACGCTCATCGACAAGTTCGATGGAGGCCCTGCGGGACTAGAGACGCTCGCTGCGGCGATCGGTGAAGAGAAGCAAACGGTCGAAGACGTCTATGAACCCTACCTTCTTAAGGAAGGGTACCTTAAGCGAACGCACCGCGGTCGAGTCGCCACACGCCAGGCATATGTTCACTTCGATCGGCCTTGGGGAGGCCGCCAAGAGACGCTCCTGTGAAACTCCCGCTTCTTCTCTTCTCAACTCTGGTCATCCTCGGTTGCACCCCAAAGTTCATCGACGTTAAACCGACTCCTGATGACGCATTGAATCGCATTGAGTCGCGCCTCAACGAGCGCGGAGTCAAGATGGATCCATCGAGCCGGAGTCCAAACAGAGTACGCACCGTCACCTACTGTTTTCGACCTGCGGATCGCCATGGGTTTAGTTGGGACCGCGCCTTTGGACAGCAGGTGGCGGGTCCGATCGGATTCAGTCACATTGGGACAGCAGAGTCGCAAGATGAACGCGCCTCGAAGTGTGAGCGGCGTTTCAGAGTGACGATCCGCGCTCGACGCAATGAAGGCAAGACGAGACTCAAGGTCGAAGATGAGTGGTGGCGTCTAAAGCGAGGCCGCTGCGTCGCACACGGGCTGCCAGCGATGGCGAAGCAGCTCTGCCGCTACGATTATGTTGGGACGCGGTCTCCAGGCGACATTCGCGGGCACATCTACGGGATCGTCCGTGGCCTTTGATCAGTAGAGTCTCCAAGTGGTGACTCTCGTCCCCCAGCCGAAGCCACTCGACCCCAACTGAGGTCTGTGGACCCTGCCAAGATGCGATGCTCGCGCCCAATTTGAGGCTAGAGAACCTCTCTGCAGCCTTGGCACGCTCTCTGCAACTACCCCGCGCAAGGAATCCCATCTTTGGGTTGGAGGACACCGTGCTTTTGATTAAACGATCTTGGACAGCCTTACTCTTCTGTTTCATCGCCGTCGGCTGCAATCAGCTAGAGATTGACGCCGCGGACCGGGACGAAAAGTTAGCGAGCGCCATCGCGAGCTTCGTCGACTTCGAGTGGCAAGGTGAGGTGTTTACCACCAACTGCTTTCGACCCGAGAAAGCCATCGACGATCAGGTCCTCTACACCGTCGGTCAGCTCAACGGACACGACTCAGTAGGCCGTCTCGATCAGCTACAGATCAAGAACGTCGAAGCTGTTGATACGCCGGGCGGTTGTAATATCACCTACAGCGCGCGGATGCCCGTCGCCTGGGGTAAGCGAACTGTCCCCGAGAGCTACGAGCTAATCCTCCCGCAGGACGTCGGCTATCGCGCCGTTGAGGAGTTCGTCAGCCGATACACGGCGGACTGCGTCGATTGGCATGCCCACGATGTAACATCGGGTGTCTTTTGGTATTACTTTCGACCGCTGAATCACGCCTGCGCACTCGCAGATGAAGACATCTTCCGCGTCCCGGCGAAGGTCATCCCGAGCGCTGAAGAAACTGAGGGTAAGTACCCCGAGTACCATAAGGTATGGGAAGACAATACGCTCAACGTCGTCGCCATCTTCGGCAAAGCCAAGGATGAGCCTACCATCTCTGATGTGGGTGTCAGAGGGTACGGGAATTTCGTCAAAGCAATGCGTGATGAACTTGATGGCGCCGAGATGGCCATGGAGCCGACGGATGGCAGTGAAAACCCGGGAGAAGAACAGCCGGTCACAACAATTCGGGCCACGCTAGCCGACGGAAAGCGCGTCGTCGTCCATGCCTTCTTGATCCAGAGTGTCTCGGCCGCACCAAACAGCTTCTGGGAGACCTACGAAACCCTGACCCCCGACGCTGATTTCATCGTCTACAATGGCCACTCTGGCCTCGGTCAGAACGTCAAGAAGCTCGCGCGACGCGGAGAGTGGCGCGCCGGACAGTACTCCATCGTGTTTATGAATGGCTGCGATACGTACGCCTACATCGATTCTGCTCTGGCGGACGCCCACGCTGCGGTCAATCCAGATGATCCAGAGGGCACGAAGTATATGGACATCGTGGCGAACGCGATGCCCTCGTATTTTCGCTCCATGCCTGAAGCGACGATGGCAATCGTGCGTGGTCTACTCAGCTACGACGACCCAATGACCTACGAAGAGATCCTTAAGAACATCGATAGCTCAGAGGTCGCCCTCGTCGCGGGTGAACACGACAACGTTTATACTCCGGGCATGTAAACCCCGGCGGCTACCACCAAGGCCTTTGGGATAATCAACGAGACCCTTGCGCCTCCTCTGGGATGGATCTAATCAGGCACAACTGATTCTGAATTCAATTTCCCCGAGGAGCACGCCGTGATTCAGGCTGGCGAAAAATTACCCGAAGGTATCCTTAAGACCCTCACGGACGATGGGGTTATCGAAATCAATCCTGCTGAGTTCTTCGTGGGTAAACGCGTTGTATTCTTTGGAGTTCCAGCGGCCTTCACGCCTGGCTGTAGTCAGATTCATCTCCCTGGCTACACCGACAACTCGGACGCGATCTTGGCCAAGGGCTTTGATCTCATCGCGTGCATGGCCTGCAATGACGCCTGGGTCATGAACGCCTGGAGTAAGTCCACCGGGGCTGCAGGAAAGGTCATGATGTTGGCTGACGGAAGCGCTCACTACGCCAAGACGCTAGGCATTGACCTCGACTTGAACCACGTCGGTATGGGTATGCGCTGCAAGCGATTCTCCATGGTGGTTCAAGATGGCGTCGTAGAAAGCATGAACATAGACGAAAGAGCCATCGACCTCACCTCAGCGGCCAGCACCTGCGGGATCTGATCCCGGTTTTCTATCGTCCCGCTGTGGGCAGCCTCCTCTTAAGCCACCGAGGAACTAAATGAGCACGAGCACCTCGATTTTGACGACGCTGATCGTCTACAAGATCGTCCTACTCGGGATCGGCTTTTGGGCGTCGACTCGCAATAAGGATGGCGCCGATTTCTATCTGGGTGGCCGTGGTCTCGGACCATGGGTAGCCGCACTCAGCTCGTCGGCATCGGCCTCATCCGCATGGACCATGCTGGGATTGAGCGGGCTCGCTTTTTCAAAGGGCCTCTGGGCGTTCTGGCTCGTTCCCGCCTGCGTGAGTGGTTTCATCATTAATTGGGTGATCGTCGCGCGAAGACTTCGGTCAGACTCCAAGGATAATGAGAGCCTGACTCTCACAGAGTTTTT
>CALELH010000576.1 GCA_937902595.1 uncultured Myxococcales bacterium | reverse complement strand
CATCGGACAAACCGTCGCCATCCGTGTCAGGGTTTGTTGGATCCGTCCCCACCCCATCGATAATATTCACCTCGGCCCAATCGCTCAGGGTGTCTCCATCCGTGTCCTGGTTCAGCGGTGAGCTCCCCACCTGCAATTCGCGACCATCGATAAGTCCATCGCCATCGGTATCGGCGCGATTTGGATTCGTCCCCGCCATGATCTCAGCGTTGTCATCGATGCCATCTCTGTCAGTGTCAGCCTCGTCGGGATCAGTGAAATGTATAAACAGCTCTTCCTCGTTGAGGAGTCCATCATTGTCCCAATCCTGAGCGGACATGGAGATCATATGGCACGCGAGGGGGGTATCGTCACAGTCCGCCATCCCCACGAGATCCCAATCCGAGGTGCAGGAGTCTGGGTTACCGCCAGCGCCAGCGCCGCCGCCCCCACCTGCGCCGCCGCCACCTGCGCCGCCGCCCCCACCTGCGCCACCGCCGCCACCTGCGCCGCCGCCAGGATTGGAGGCGTCAAGTCCTCCGCCCCCTGGTGTCCAGTCGGCTCCTTCGCAATAGAGCTGCGCATAATCCACGATGACAGGCAGTGTTACGCACATCTGGCGAAACTTCCCCTCGATCTCCCCCCCAAACTGTCCCGTCAGGCAGGCATCAACCTGAGACGCACTCCCAAAGTGGCAGCCAGGCCAGATACGTAGCCAGTATGGAACCGTCACGCTCTGTCCAGGGTAGAGGCTGACTCGCTCATATCTCCAAGTTGGGTTCTCCGATGACGCAGGGTCTGGCGGCTCATCACAGCGGTTTGCCTCACTGGTCACGCCGGTGAACGCGTCGCCATTCCCTCCCGCGGTGGTAAACGTCTGAGCCGAGCCGTTACATGACGCGAGGCCATTGGAGTTTCGAGACGAGAACCGGATCAGCCCGTTAAACCTGTACGGGCTCTCGTTCGTGACCGTCACGTGCGACTTGGGGGCGGTGCCCGAACTCACGATCAGCGGTCCCCGGCGCTCCTCCCCCTGAAAACTGGACGTCTGGATCTGAAGCATCGGCTCGCCTTCCACCGTCGTCGACTCGGGAACGATGCTTAAGATCTGTTCATTACACGCAACCTCAAGAGTTGAGTTGTCGTCGAGCTCCACTCTCGCGATCCCCGTCACCCGGCACGCTCCTCCATCGAACTGAGAGCTTTGGGAGAGCCCCAGAGGCCCTCCGCTGGGGACGATAAAATCGATCTCCGCGACTTGGCTGTTCGCGCCGCAGCAGAGCGGGTCAAACGGGACTGTGACCTCTTCAATAAGGCCAGCGATTGGCTGAGCACCTTCGGCGTTACAGTCGATCGTCACGGAGATGGACCCACCTGTGTGCTGCACATCGCAGCTGTAACAGCTTCCGCGGTCATAGGTCTCATAGAAGAGTGTCAGCGGCAGGGAGATCCGCACGGCTCGCTCTCCGAGTCCCCTGTTGGAGAGCGGGATCGGTCGTAGGGATGGCACGTTGATGCCACAGAGCACCTGCCGGGCGCACATGTCCGGTGGCGGTGGCGCCGTACACGCTGATGCGTCCGAAATCGCGAACAATGCGCAGAAGCTCAAGACCAGGCTCAAGCCTAAGAATACTCGATAGCCGACGTAGTTGAGATGATTCATGCTCCCCCCCCTGGAATCACTACAGAGAAAACCCTATCACCAAGTAAATGAAATGAGGACACGTTTGGCCGGAAGCCCAGTAAATCTGAGCGGGCGAAGCTGGACCGTCTCAGCAGGGCGCCGTGCCTGCTCAGGGATCTCCTCGCTGGATTTCGGCCCCATCCGGATATCCAGGGATATAGAGGTCGACGATGCGCTGGCGCACGGACTCTAGCACGGTGTCCCGATCGTCGATCGTTAAGCCGTCGGTGGAGATTAAGGTTCCAATATTGAGCTGAACTTCGCCTGGAGTGACCGTCAAAATGCGAGCGGGGATCACCTTGCCTGTCCCGCTCAATCCGAAGGGAAGAATCGGCACACCCGCCTTAATCGCGAGTAAGACCCCTCCCTTCTTAAAGGGGAGAAAATCATCCGTGGGTGCCCTGGTCCCTTCGGGAAACACCAAGATGTTCTTGCCACCAGCGACCTCCTGAGCGGCTCCGTCTAAGACAGCGTGGTCATCCTTAGACTTTTTCCGACTGACCGCTACGCACCCGATAGAGCGCATGCCACCCGCGAAGATTGGAATCTTCATCAACTCCTGCTTGACGATAAAGCCGAAAAGAAACGGTAAGTTGTAGATGAGAACCGCGGCGTCTAGGTGAGAACGATGATTCCCCATCACCACGTAAGGCCCTGTTCCAGGGATATTCTCTAGACCCTCAACGTGACATCTTGTCCCGGTGATTCGAAGCATACCCCAGGCCCACCATCGAGCGACTCCATGAGTCGCCGAATGCAAGAAACGCTGGGTGCCTAGGCGGCTGACCGTGCTGACGATTAGGACTACGAGCGTCGCAAAGACGAGCCACAGGTAAAGAACATATTTTCGGAGCGTATTCACGGCGGGCACTCTATCAACAATGTGCGTATCTGTCTGCAGTCGTAACAGCTTAAGACCCCCCATAATCGCTGAGGGATGGGAAACGCCTTCTTACTCGTTGGGAGGGACCACGGTTTGCTTCAAAACTGACAGCCCGGGCATCCCCGATAAGGTCGTTCTCTGGAGTAAGTCGGGTAAGTCTTCAGCCTGGTAGAGCGTCTCATCGTAGAGCATGACAATGGATTGGTCGCCGCTGCGGAGAAAATGTGATTCTCCATATTCTGTATACCGAGTCGCCCCCACGCTGATGAGCGCTTGTGCTGGGCGCCCGGCTCCCATCAAGAGCGCAGAGATGTCCTCAAGGGGTCCCTCATCGATTTGAGTGTTCATGCGGAGGATAAGCCAGTCAATGAGGCGCTTATAGAAATAGCTGTAACCGCTGACCGGAGAATCAACGCCGTACTCATGGAGAGCGTCGTTCCTGAGCAAGAAGCAACTCAATCGATACTTGTCGAGGACTCCCCCAGGGCTAAAGGTGTCGATCTCAACCCACTGGTTCGATGTGCCTTTAGAGTCCGGGCCCCAGTTCTTCTTCTCGCTGATCTTCTGAGCGCCAGCGCGGCGGATCGAACAGTCATTATGAGCCATAGCGAAGCGCGGCGTCACAGCGGTGAGAGTATCTCCCTCGTAGGTGAGCTCGCAGAGCAGCGCGACCTCAGGCTCAATCTGGTGATTCTCGTGGTGATTATTGAGCCGGAGAGTGTCCGAGGAGATGGGCATTTGATGAAGAGGGTGACTGTCACCCGCTCCCTCCGATTCAGCCGGTACGTAAAATGGAAAGATCCCCTTAGGCGCATTGGAATCGACCACAGCGACAGACTCGAAATCACTCGCCTCCCCCGCTTGCTCCAGATGTCCGGTGAAATTGCCCGCTACACCGAGGCCGATCACATCTATCCACCTCACATCTGCTCCTTAGATGGCTGTCACATAAACCAATCAAGAGACCGATAGCTGGTTCCAGACGCAGCAGCAAGTAAGGACGAACAATTCAAAAGACTCTTGACACTCGAGCCACCGTGTCGAAAAAAACGCCTTGTGCTCGAACCTCTATGGATTGGCCATCGCTGAGATGGCTCTTGAGCGCTCACGGTTAACCGCATGAGGTAGTGATGACAGAACAGACAAACACTGACGTCTGGATTAAAGCCGACGGGCTCTCCAAGTACTATGGTGGATTTACCGCCATTGAAGACGTGTCCTTTGAGGTCCACAAAGGATCGATCACCGCCTTCTTAGGACCCAACGGCGCAGGTAAATCGACCACCCTGAAATGCCTCACGGGATTTCTAGCCCCCTCCTCCGGATCGGCCACAGTTCTCGGACATGACATGTCAACGGAGCGCATTATTGGAAGCAGACGCCTTGGATATCTAGGTGAGAGCGGAGCCCTATACCCAGACATGACTCCAGCATCCTATCTACGCTTCATCGGCGAGACGCGCGGGATGACAGGTCAGGACCTTCAGGGTGCGTTAGACCGTGTGGCTAATCTCTGCCAGCTCGGGGAGGTCTGGAGTAAGCCGAACCGCAAACTGTCCCGTGGGTTTCGACAACGGGTTGGCCTGGCGCAAGCTATGCTGCACGACCCCGACGTCCTCATCCTCGACGAGCCAACCCTCGGCCTCGACCCGAACCAAATCGCCGTCGTTCGCGAGATGATTCAAGGCTTCGCCCAAGACAAGGCGGTGCTGATCTCAACGCACATCTTGCAAGAGGTCGAAGCCATGGCTGACACGGTCGTGCTGATCAACGAAGGCCGCCTCAAATACAACGGGCCCACCGCTGGGCTTATGGATGGAAGTTCACTCGAGTCGAAGTTTCATGAATTGACCGAAGGGAGCGCCGCATGACCCTTCAATCTCACGCAGTAAAGGCGGTGTGGCGGCGCCAACTCTGGAGTCTCCTTGGCAACCCACTGGGGTACGTATTCGTCCTCGCCTTCGTGTTAATCTACGGAGGCCTCCTCTTTCTTCCTGCCGACTTCTTTGTTCGAAACATTAATGATCTCGGGCCTATCCACGACACCATGCCCTGGCTACTGGCCGTCTTGGTCCCATCGATAACGATGGGCTCATGGGCCTCGGAACGCGAACTTGGTACGGAGGAACAGCTCCTCACTCTGCCCATCAGTGAGACTGAGGTCATGCTTGGCAAATGGCTCGCGGCGAGCACCTATCTCACTCTAGCTCTGGTCTGTAGCCTGTCCAACGTAGCCGTGCTCATGTGGTTGGGCAGCCCAGATCTCGGGCTGATTCTCGCTCAGTATTTTGGTTGGTGGCTCGTCGGCCTCGTGTTCAGCGCCGTAGGAATTATGGCGAGCACCTGGGTCAGTCTCCCCGCCGTCGCCTTTGTGATTGGGGCAGTCCTCTGTGGTGGCGTCTGCGCCATCGAAGATGCCGCCCAATGGCTCGACGCGTTCGAGCGAGGGGTTGTCTCAGTGGGACAGATCACCGTCGCCATCTCGGTGGCCGCCTTCTTTCTGGGGATCGCGGTGCTGAGCTTAAGCTCTCGCCGGTGGCAATCTGCTCAGAAGGGCGTCGCTGCAGGGACGATCGTCGTCTTCGTCTGCGGCATGATCACGGTCTTCAATCTCTCAGTTCAGCTGGATCGCGCAGCCATCGATGTCGATGTCACGGAGGAAGGCCTCTCAAGCTTGAGCGAGATGAGCGTCAGCCTCCTCAATGGCCAAGAGAACGTGGTCGAGATTACGGCCTTCGTCAGCAAGAACTTGCCGCCGGAGCTCGTCCTCAAGGGACAAGAGGTGCTGAATCTTCTTAAGCTGGTTCAGAGGTCGGCGCCAGACAACGTCAAGCTCAAGATTTTTCGTCCTGAGGATTCCCTGGATGAATGGGGCTCCCTCGCTTCAGAGCACTTCGGACTGACGCCAGAGATCGTCACTGTGGACACCGTGACCGGTCAGGAACAGCGGGAGATCTTTCTAGGCGCGGTCGTGACGAGCGGGAGCAGAACGGAGAAGATCACTCACTTTTCTCCGGGGCTATCCGTGGAATACGAGCTCGTGCGTGCCGTGCGTACGGCCGCCACCGCCAAGAGACCCGTCTTGGGGATCGCGCGAACCGAACTCGATATCCTCGGAGGGTTTAGTTATCAGGCTCGGCAGATGCAGCCTTCTTGGCAAGCGATCTTGGAGCTCAAGAAGCAATACAATGTCCGCCCAGTCAATCTAGACGTGCCGGTCGGTGACGACGTCTCCGTCCTCATCGTACCTCAGCCATCGAGCCTCACTGAGACCGCTGTAAAGAATCTCCACGACTTCATCTGGGCCGGCCGTCCAACGCTCATACTAGAGGATCCGATGCCCATGTTCGCTGGCCCGAAGCTAGGCTCTTCACAGCCACGCGCGCCCAAGGGCCCTCAAATGCTCGGACAGCAGCGTCCAGAGCAAGCACCCAAGCCCGATCTGACTCCTCTGTTCACGGCGCTCGGCGTGAACATTAAACTCGACAAGGTTGTGTGGTCGGACTTCAACCCAAGTCATCAATTCCGAAACCTTTGGCCACGCCACCTCGTCTGGTCCATGCGCACAAAGGATGGCATTCGAGACACGGACTTTCTCAAGGGCGTCGACAGCCTACTCTTCCCATGGCCAGGGGAGATAAGGCTCATCGAGTCCCCTCCGAAAGAACTCGCTATCACTCCCCTCTCACTGCCAGCAAAAGGCTCAAACTGGGGGCGCCACGCATACGATGACTTCATGGAAAACACCCTCTTTGGCAAACGGATGAAGCAGCCGCAAAAGTATGTCCCCTCCAGCTCCGAGCGACCGAGCGTCGCCGTCGAGATCAAGGGCTATATGAAACGCGTATATGGCCAAAGCACCTCGTCACTGGAGGTCGCTCCCAACGCAGAGAATGGACCGGCCGTCGGCACCCTAGGCGACACCCCCGTACACGTTATCCTGATCGCAGACACAGACTTTGCCCATGACGAGTTCTTCGCGTTCTATAGAAACAGCAATAACCGATTATCCGATGACGCCGTCAAGTTCCTACTCGAGCTCAAGAACGTACAGTTCATCTCAAACGCCATAGACACCCTCGCCGGTGAAAAGGGATATCTCAAGTTGAGGACCCGTCGTCCCAGACCTCGACCTCTAACGACGCTCGTCGAGGTGCTTGACGACGCGCTGCTCGCCTTTCGTAAGGCGGAGACAGGCGCCCAAGAGGCCGCTCAGGCAAAACTCGACAAGTTACAAGGTGAGTTCGAAAAGCGCCTGGACGAGATACAGGGTCGAGAGGGTCTGGACGAGAACGCGAAGAACCAGTTGCGGGCACAGATTCAACGCTCAGCTCAACGGCGATTGGACGCCGAGACGATCGCTATCCAACGAGAGAAGGATCTCGCCGTCCGAGCCGCGAGCGTGAAACGACAACGAGAGGTCGAAGAGGTCCGCGGGCAAGTGCGCACCATGGCCTTAGGTCTCCCGAGCATCGTCCTGGCGTGTATCGCGGTCGTCGTCTGGCTACGCCGTCGCCGAGACGAGATGCTCACGGTTCCAGCGTCACGTCAAAGGGGTCAATCATGAACAAGACAGCAATCGGGGCGTTGGTACTGGCCACCGTGACGAGCCTGTGGACCTGGATGCCTGAAGCAGAACGCGAGGCGGCGCCCAAAGTAGAGCGAGAGCAGGTCCTGACCGCGTCCGGTTCAGTCGTCGCCCCTGAGAAGGTCGCGGGAATCCGAGTCGTCTCGATGGACACAGCGACGAACGAGGCGGTCCCTTTTGAGGTCAAGCGTGTCGAAGGACGTTGGCTCATCCCGAGCCATTTTGACTACCCGGCCGATGGTGGGACTCAGGTCGGTGAGACGGCCGGCGCCGTACTCAACATCCCCATGGGGCCCTTGGTGACCTCCAAGAAAGCCGAACACTCGGAGTATGGTGTCGAAGATCCTGTCGCGCAGGGGAGCGGCGATGGCGCCGGGAAGCGCGTAACGCTCACCGATGAAGGCGGCGCTGTCTTGGTTGACGTCATCATTGGCAAACAAAAATCTCAGACCAAGGTCTACTTCGTCCGCAGGGCCAACGAGCCTCAGGTCTACACGGCGAGTGTTAAGCCGAAGAACATCAAGACGAACTTTGAAGACTGGGTCGAGGTGAGTCTACTCAAGGTCGCCACCAACGAGATTCGTGAGGCGACAGTAAAGAACTATAGCGTCAATGAAGAAAGCGGCTCCGTCACCAAACGCTCTATGGTGGTCTTCTCTAAGAAGAAGGATGAAGGGGCTTGGACGCTCCTCCCAACATTCCCTGGCAAGGGCGTCAATATAGAGACCGTGGACACCTTCATTAAGGAGGCCGCTCAGTTGACCTTAGTTGGGGTACGCCCATTTGACAGCGATTGGCTCCAAGAGCGGGGTTTTTATCTAGGGAGCACGCCAACGCGCGGTCGCCAGCTATACGGGAATGAAGGCGAGGTTCAAATCGTCTCCAAATATGGGCTCGTATACCGACTCTATTTCGGAGAGATCGCCCTTGGCGATGACGGAGATAAGAAGGTCAAGAGGCCCGACGTCAACTCGATAACCTCGAACTCCGCCAACCACAATCGCTACATGGCTATCTTCGTTCAATATGACCCAGAGTTTGACGAAGACATCCCCGCCCCAGAGTTTAGTGAGGAAGATGTCGCAGCGCCGAAAGAAAAGGACTCCGAAGATCCAAAGCCACCAAAGGTCCCTAAAAACCAGGCTGAGATTGCCTCAGCGCTCAAGGCCGGTCAGGCACGAGCCGAGAAAGCTCAGGCTCGTTTCCAAGAGTTCTTCTACGTCGTAAGTAACGCGAGCTTCGAGAAGCTTCGACCCGCTCGAGAGGCCTTCTACAAGTCAGCCGAGTAGTAAAGGTGCGCCTCAATAGAGCATCACGTAAATCAACACACCGGTCACGGACACATACATCCAAATCGGAAACGCGATCCGCGCGATCTTTAAGTGCTTTGCCACCTGCATATGCCAACCACGATAGAGGGCGAAGAGCGCGAGGGGCAACACGGCCACCGAGAGCAAGATGTGGCTCAACAAGATAAACAAATAAAGTCCGCGGTGATCACCGACATACTGCCGTGGACCAGCCTTGAACCAGTGGTAAATCACGTAGGTCACCAGGAACGCGGCTGAGAACCCAAAGGCGGCGAGCATGACCTTCTTGTGTCGCTCGACGTCACCCCGCTTAATGAACCAAAGAGCGATCAGCAACAAGAGACCAGCCGTCAGGTTTAGCGACATGTTGACGGTGGGTAGCACCGAGACATCGAGTTGACCAGCCATCCCCTCGGGTCGCGGTCCGAGAATCAGGAACGCGACCGCTCCACAGATAACCGCGCTCAGAATATAGATGATACGCTGCGCGAACCCATCCTGCTTACGAACCGCCTCTTCATCCGGCACCTGGCTAAAATCCCGCTCCAGATATCGTGCTCGAGCCGTCTTCGCCCGCTCCCTGTCGGAGGCGCTCATGGTCACGGTGATCGACTCTTCAATCTCATCCCAGAGGGTTTGTCGAGAATCCAGAGCAGCGACCGCCGAGTCTGTCGCAGTTCGCCAAGCGTCCATCGAGTCTCCACACAGCGCACACAGAAGCCCTTTGGCCATCTCGCCATGTTCATCGCCATCAAGCTCAATATGGCGGTCAAAATAGTACCGAAGCTTGGGAGACTTCACTCCATCACCCGTGTCCACTCGGCGAATCAAAGGTCTGAACATGCTGGGGATAATCGCTTCTCGCGCGAGGGTGAATGACGCGGCGATCTCAATGAGATCTCCTCGCTCTACCATCTCCATCGTATCGGTCGAAAAGCGAGCTGCGGGAGCCGGAGCACCGGACGAAGCCAGAGCCTCTGTAAAGGAGACCCCTTCCTGCAGAGAAGCGATCAAACGACGAATCGGACCACTGTCGGCGCCCGACTCGTCCATCGCGTCGATATAGAGTTCCAGGTGACTCAGATGCCGTCCATCGCCATCGACATCGGACTCTTCCGCAGCAACAATCTCGTTGATCAAAGCCCTAGAGTCCGGGTTCTTCGTCGGCACCCATGGCACATCGATACAGGTCAACCCCGCCTGAAGCGACTTGAGTAAGCACATGAAGTCCCAGACTGCGAAGACGTGACTCTCCATGAACGTACGCATAGAGGCTCTGTCACCGATCACGTCGTAGAGGGAATGCGCGCCTAGGCGCCCTCGCCGCTTCCGAACGATCAGAGTCAGCGCGTCGTATTGGTCCGACGCTTCTTGAGAATAGGCTCTACCAGTCTCGCCCGAGTGGACGCGTTCATTATCGGCGGACACGCTCATGCACTGCCTTCAGAGTTCTTGTACACTCCTCCATTAGCGAAGGTCGCCTGTCGGCGCAACAACACCGACCAATAGAACGTACTGAATGAAGGAATT
>CALELH010000575.1 GCA_937902595.1 uncultured Myxococcales bacterium | reverse complement strand
GGAAGTCAGGTTCTAGCAGATATAAGAACCCTGTCGCGGACATCTGCTCGGTGATGAACCTCTCGAAGAAGAAGGTGCTCAAGTTCAAGCCTGCCAAAGGTACATGCACCTGGCGTCCTCCCGCCTTCACCCCGCCCTGGCACAACGACCGAGTTCGCAACGACTCCTCGGCCGTAAAATCCGTCAAGAGGCACCTGAAGTTCCCACCCTGCATGTACAGGGCGAGCGCGAAGTATAAGAGCGTGACCATCGGCGCGGAGCCTCGATAGCCACGCCTGATGTGGAGAACAGAGAGCCCCTAAATGGGAATGCTTAGTCTCGTCATCGCGCGTTGATTCAGAGACTCGGTCATCTTGGGCTAAGATGGTCAGCACGATGATTCGTATACTCCTCAGCGCCTGCCTGCTTTTCTCTTCGACGTTGACCCTCGCATGGGCTCACGGGGAGCGTCCTCGCGCCCTTCATATCGAGTTCTCTCCGAGCTCCCCAGACACGATCTGGGTTTTGAGCCACACCCAGGGCACCTTCGCGAACCTAAAGACTGGCTTTAGTTGGGTGTGCGAGGACTCGGTGTACGCCGGAGCACCTACGGCCGGCCTCGCTGTCTCCGGAGAGAGAGGGGGTCGTTGGGTTGTGGCCACTGGAGCGGGGCTCTTCGTCTCGACGGATCGGGGGTGCAACTTTCATCGGGGCGATGGGGTCGTTGGCGCCCATGCGTTGGCTGGTCTCTGGTTCCATGGAGAGGCGGCTGAGTATCTGACGGCCTCGAGGACGTCGATGGCGCGCAACGATGTGTTCATCTCCCCGGACCAGGGAGAGACATGGTCACCGCTGGGCCTCGACATCGCCGGCGCCATCAAGTCGGTCCATTGGGCGGCGTCCGACCCTCTGCGTCTGTACGTCCACCACCGCTACGGAGTGCACCGCAGTGATGACCTTGGGCGGACGCTGAGCCCCATCACCGTGGGGGCTGATGCGGTGGAGATACCACCGGAGCTGATCCGGATGTTGGCGGTGTCGCCCACCGACGCCGACCTCTTGATCGTGATCGTCGATGTCGGTGAGCGCAGTCGGATCCTTCGCAGCGATGACGGGGGCCGAACTTGGGTGGACACGACCCTCATCGACTCCCGCGAACTCAGCGCAGTGATGCACCCGGATGGACAGAAGGTCTTGGTGGTGAACCCCTTTGGCGACGCCTGGCGAAGTAAGGACGCTGGCGCGACTTGGGAGGCTGGGGAGTCTGTACCTATTGCCCTGGGCTGCCTGCGAATTAAGCCCGGCACCCAGACGCTCTACGCATGCTCCGACCCGGATGTGGATGGCCCCTGGGTCGCCGGTCGTAGCGACGACTTTGGCGAGAGTTGGAGCCCAGTTTTCGAGGACTTCGAGACGGCCTCTCATCGAGATGATTGCGCCGCAGCCAGCAAATCGACGGTCTGCTGTCGAGGTCTGTGCCCAGGAGATCAGACGGCCGAGATGTGCGGACAACCAGACGTTGGGGCGTTGCCTGAGCTCTGTGAACCAGCGGCGCCCGCGCCACTACCGCTCATAGACGGTGGCGCACCAACAGGAGACGCAGGCCGGGACCCAGGGACCAGCACCTTGGACCAAGGCGTATTCGAAGACTCTATGTCTTCTCCCTCAAGTGACATTGGGCCTCGCGCCCCCGACAGGGGCTCCTTCCGACCCGATGGGGACGTCCAGAGACCTGGTGATTCCCATGGCGGCTGTCAGAGCGTGTCCGCGTCATGGCCGTACGCCTGGATCTTTGGGATCCTCCTACTGGGTCGCTTGCGTCGAAAAAAGCGCCACGAGCCGTAGCGTTATTTGGACCAGAGCTGCTCCGTTCTCTCCTCACAACACGTCTCCAGACCTCGTACAGCCCTAGGGGCTGACCTCCTCACTTGCCCCGATAAACCAAAAAAGTCTCATCTTTTCTTGCCCAAATTTCGGGCCACCGGGTCTAGCCAATTGAGTTCCCAAATAGTCGCGGATCAAGACCCGCTTAATCACATTGAGGAGTAATTAAATGTTGAACCAATTCCGTTTGCTCGCCGTCCTGATTGGATGTGCCTTTGTAACCACCGGGTGTGACGTCATCGACGAAGAGGTGGTGGGTGACATCATCGATCGCATCAACGAGCGCGCCAGTGAGCGAGCCAATGACTCAGAAGACCCCGAGGGTGATGAGGACGCAGAGATCCCCGAAGACGGTCAGCTGCCTGAGGACGAGTGGCCACCAGAGGATGGCGAGGACTTCCCTGAGGATGAGGAGGCGTTCCCTGAGGATCCAGAGGACTTCCCTGAGGATGAAGACGAGCCAGAGCGACCTGGAGATGGCGAGCTGCCCGAGCCGCCCATCGATGATGACGGCATCGAGGGTGAGGACCATCACGACCCATGCGCTGGCGATCCAGGGGATCCCGAGGCCCCTGGACCTGCCTGTGACGAGGGCGCTGAGGATCCGCTCCCCGCTGATGAGGGTGACCTTCCTGAAGAGTGTGAGAATGAAGACCCATGCATGGTGGACTTTGACGCTTGCATGGAGGCCGCTGCCGGCGCTGATGACGCCGCGGACCAGGAAGAGTGGTGTATCTCTGAGCTTGACGCATGTATCGAGGAGCAGGGTGGGATACCACCCGGTATCTGTGCCGGCGACGAGGAGCCTCTTAGCCCTGAGGAGATGTGTGAAGAGCAGCTCCAGTTCTGTCTAGAGGGGCTCGACGAGAACTCAGAGGAAGACCAGGAGTTCATCGAGGGATGTTACCAAGAGATTGAGCTCTGTAAGCAATGGGCAGAAGAAGACATCCATGAGGGCCCCGAGGGCGAAGACCCGTGCGACGCTGAGTTCCAAGCCTGCATGGACGGTCACAACCTAGCCGAAGACGCCGATGACGCGGCCATCGATGAGGCCTTCGCCATCTGTGACGAGGCGTTCTTTGAGTGCATCGGTGAAGACCTCCAAGAAGGTGATGAGGCGTTCCCTGAGGACGAAGACGACGCCGAACTACCAGAGGCACAGCCAGTTGAGGCTGAGGAATAATAGACAGTAGTGATCCCCCTTAGCGCGCCGTAAACACCGCGGCGTGTGCGTCGCGTCCCGGATTCACCCCCGGGGCGCGGCGTCTTCCCTTACGTGGGGTTCCTGGTGTTGATCGTTGAGGGGACCCCCGGTGGAGAGTCGCGGGTTGGAGGTTGACTGTGGACATGCTTCTGACATCGCTTGCGCCTCCTCTTTCGGTTGACCGTTGGTCTTGGAGCAGTAAGGATTTGATGAGGTCGATCCAAGAACGGTTTTGGACGAACGCGCGGGGGCGCCGTAGGGTGTGGCCTACG
>CALELH010000574.1 GCA_937902595.1 uncultured Myxococcales bacterium | reverse complement strand
GAGCTCCTCGCCGCACCGCCCCGGTCGGCGTGACAAACCCGTCGGTGTCAAACCACCCAATCCTCATTCCGCTGAGGTCGACCCCCGCCGGGTCTTGGGTGGGTAATGGAGGCACAAAGGCATCGCGGCTGGACATCTTAACCGGGTCTAAAGTGTTCCACAGAAGAATCAGATCATCGACGGTTCTCGCCATCGGACCTGACTGGGCGCGAACCAGCTCTTGACCTGGCGCAGCGCCCAGCATTCCACGATTTGACCAGCGATCTACCGTGGGCTTTAGGCCCGTCAACCCCGTAAAATGGCATGGAATGCGGATCGAGCCACCGATGTCCGACCCTAAACCAAAGGGAGCGAAGCCGGACGCGATCGCGGCAGACTCTCCGCCACTGGAACCACCGCTGCTTCGTCCTGAATGCCAAGGGTTTGGTGTGAGGCCCCAGATGGCGTTCTCAGTCTCTTGCGCCAAGAGCAGCTGAGGAACATTCGTCTTGCCTAGAATCACCACGCCCTCATCGCGTACAGCGTCAACCAAAACCGCGTCTTCGTCCGGGCTGTTCTCAGACAGGGCGCTGAGGCCAATCGTGCTCTTTGTGCCACGCAAATAGAGGTTCTCTTTGATGGTCATCGGCAGACCGCAGAGGGCACCGCCTTCGCCCCTCCCCCTCAAGCGATCGGCGGCCGCCGCCTCGTCGAGGGCCTCATCATAGCGAGGCTGAATGATGGCGTTGACCTCAGAATTGTGGCGCTCGATGCGAGCGATCAACGCCTGCACGATCTCAACGGAAGACAGTTCACCTGCCCTTAAGCGACTCAATAGGCTTGTCGCCGATTCTTGATAGATCTCCATGGTCAAGAGTCTGGCACGGGGCTATGTCTGAGGGAAGGACTTGTCGACTCTTCAGCGGCCGAGCTCGATTGATTAGACGACGTCAAACCACATGAGATACCGACTAAAGTTCGTCGTCAATGAGACGGTCTCGCCTGCGTTGATCTTCCGAGCCGGCCCCCACTGGGGGAGAAATCCCTGCATCCAGTGCGTGTCTGCGTCCTTTGGCCCTGTCGAAAGGACCTCTTTACCGTCAAAGAGCAGGTCATACCAGAACGCGAAGCCATCTAGAGTACCCGACTCAAGGGCAGTGAACTGGCTCGGCTGCTGACCCGCGAGGTTCAGACCCGGTCCTAAGTCCAACTCTAGGGCAGGAATAGGGTCGCTGAGCGGCCCGTAATCGAGAGACGGTAGGTATACTTGCATGACTCTGGGGTCGGCCAAGGCGCTGAATGTCGAGACATCAAAACCTGCCGCAGTCTGAATCTCAAATCGCTTCCGAAGCCGTGGACTACAGACAGGCACGGCCCAGATCCTGACTGCGCCAGGTACAACTCGACCATCCGGCTTGAGCAGATGCTCGTGAGCATGCTGAATTGTTCTTAGGGCATCCTCGCCAAAGAAGCCGACGTCAAATATCTCGCAGATGATCACATCGACCCTCGGCAGGTCGACGCCTACCTTGAGGTCCGTAGATCTCTTGTTCAAGATAGTGACCCGGTCGCTCATCCCATTTTGAGAGACGATCATTCGAGCGGCTTCGCAGATGTTTGACTGGTCATCACATCCATAGACCTTACTCGCTCCTGCGCGCGCAGCCATCATGGACAAGAGACCTGAGCCCGAGCCGATATCTAGAACCACATCGCCAGGCTTAACCACGTCGCGGATGACTGCGTCGAAGGCCTCATTGCGAGCGCGGTCATGCATCATTGGAATGTGCCAAGGCTGTGGCGCTGAGCTGATGATCCCCTTCAATCGCCGAGCCGCCAGATCGTCGTCGGGTTGGAGAGCGCTCGCCGTACCATACCGACGAAGCGCCTCT
>CALELH010000573.1 GCA_937902595.1 uncultured Myxococcales bacterium | reverse complement strand
TCCCGGATGCGGCGATCACTTTAGACGCGTCTTTGGACGCCGGGGCGGTCGACGCGGGCAGCGCGCCTGCTGCGGAGTCGACCCGGTACGCCACGAGGGTTGTTCCGGATCCGCCAAACGCTTGGATTCGTGCGCAAGGGTTGTCGAGGGGGGTCGTGAGGGTGACGGCTGAGGTGCGGCCTGGTTCACGAATAATGCTCGGTCTCAGTCGGGCTTGCCTCGGGGTGCGGTGTCCACTCGGCCAGACGTGTGTCTCTGGCCTCTGTGAGAGCGTGCCCGTTGGGGGTGAATGTCCATGAGGCGCAGCCTTCTAGTCTTGACCTTCGCGCTTGGCTGCACAGATGCAGGCCTCTATGACGCGAAGAGGCCCCCCATCGAGGCGAATCGTGTCGCCGTAACGGGTACAGTGTGTACTGAAGATCCTGAGCTAGCGAAGTTCCCTGTGCGCGTTGTGGTTGTGGCTGACCAGGCGGCGGGGGCGCTGTATGGCGATTACGATGCGGCCGGTCTGCGGCTGCGTGGTCTTACAAATTTGATCAATTCGGCGTTGCAGAAGGAAGAGTACGCTCTATCGGTGGTCGGTTATGGCGCTACCGCGACCAAGCTAGCCCCGGAGGAGGGCTTCTTTGGCCGTAATCCGGGTGAGCTCCTCAACGCGGTCAATCGCTTGTCTATCCCCCAGCCGTGTGGCGAGCAGGGGTATTGCCGTGATTACGGCGAGGGGCTCCGTGTTGCTGGCAATCTTATTGAAGATGACATGGCGCAGATCAGCGCTGGCGAGCGCGGGCTAACCCAGTATGTCATCGTGCTCGTGAACGCCGGGCCTCATCAGCCGATGGCGGACGCACGGGAGTGTTGCGCTCGTGGAGACGCAGCCTGTCGCAATCGAGACCCGCAGCCGTCCGCGTCTTGCCAAGGGGACCGTGATGCGGCGCGCGTCGCTCAGATTAGAGACTCGGTCTTGGACGGTGGCGGGGGCGGCTTTGAGATGCACATCGTTCACCTGGCCGCGGAAGAGGACGGCGCTGTTAATGAGTCTGTGGCCCAGGGGCACGAGCGAATGGCGTTTGTCGGCGGTGGGCGATATCAACGCGTCGAGAACGTGAACACTTTAGACTTCAAGGCGCTGAGGGTCTTCGACCGCCAGAACAGCCTTCGGGCCAAGCATTTCATCGTCTCGAATCGAAACGCCGCCGTGTATCAAGGCTCGATGTATCCCGACTCCGATGGGGATGGTCTGCCTGATGTTGTGGAGAGGGACAACGGGACCGACCCTCTTCTTTGGGACACGGACGGTGACAACGTCGGTGATCTCGTCGAGATCTTGACCTCTGTTGACCCTCTCTCTCCGGACGTGTTCGATCAATGCGCAGATCTCGAAACGCCGGGGCGAGACTCCGATCGAGACGGGCTAGCAAATTGCGAGGAGAGCCTACTGGGGACCGATCCATCGATGGCTGACACGGACGGCGACGGCTTGCCCGATGGAATGGAACTCGCTTCGGGGACCGATTACCTAAACCGAGACGGTGTTGTGGATGATGATGGGGATGGAGTCTCGAACGGGGACGAGGTCAGGGAGCACACGGATCCACGCATGACGGACCTGCCTGCACGCCTGGGCTCGGCCTACCGATACACAATGGAGGATCTTGGGCTGGTCTCCGAGGCGACCATAGATGGCCCAGACCAGATAACCGGTGTCCGGGTGCTCCACGTGTCTAATGGTTCGACCGCTGGCGTGGGGATTCTGGATTTTGCGCCGGGGGACGGGGGCTCACCTGGCACCCTGAAGTGGAAAGATGCCGCAGACGGCGAGCACGGCGCCCTAGTAGAGCTGCCCGCAGAGAGGTCTGGAGTCGTCGAGGTGAGGTCCTCCTCCTATGAGGCGGTCCAAGGGGAATCTGCGCGCTATGTTCGACTCGAGATCCAGCCGACGTTGCTGCCGCCGAGGCCGTTAAGTGAGCCGGTGCGCGTCGTCAAGCGCCAAAGGCACTGCATCAAGTACATAGTTCGGAACATTCGTTTGCTGGAGACGCTCACGGAGACGAATGAGCTTATGCTGTATTTTGCGGAGTCGCCGACGCGCGCCCAGGAGGCCCCAGGGCCGTTCCGTATCGCTCAGCTGCCAATACGGTTTATCCCGCCGGCGCTTCGTGAGCCTAGCGGGGCCATGCTGACGGTCTTGGATGAAGAGTTTGTGCATTACCCTCGCAGGGAGTCCAACTGAGGCTAGATGACTAGCATTGCCCGGGTCTGACCCGCGTTCAATGGGTAGGGCTTCTAGACCCTGGGACTGCTTGGTAGGATTGCTCTTGCCATCCGGAGACAGTCGGCTCAGAATCAATCCGTTAGTTTTGAATGAACGTTAAACTTGACCGACGTGGGGGAGGTACGCATGCGTATTCTCGCGCTGATCTGCGCACTCGTTTTTGGCCCATTTTTGGGATTCGCTGTTGCTGCGGACGCAGGAAAAAAAGCCGATGGAGGCGTAGCAGCGGCTAAGGCGCCGGCCGCGGCACCCGCGGCTACTGCCAAGCCCGTGGAGGCAGAGGCTCCCAAGGCCGAAGAGAAAGAGAAGGCCAACGCCATCCTTGAGTATCTAAACAAGGGTGGCTGGATGATGTGGGTCATCCTTATGGTCTCCATCTTGGGGGTCGCCATCTTCTTCGAGCGAGGTTTCCACCTCTTCTTGCGTAGACGTATCTCCGGTGGCGTGGATGGCTTCGTCGATCGGGTGGTCAAGTCTGTGGAGCTGCGACTCTGGGACAAGGCGAAGTCCGACTGTAAGTTGGACACCGAACACCCGGTCGTAGCCACCATGAGGGCGGGTCTAGACCGAGCGAACCGGGCTCCGGGCGAGATCGAGAAGGCCATGGAGAAGGAGATGTTGCGCGCGCTACCCGAGCTTGAGAAGCGCATCGGTCTACTGAGCTTTCTGGCGAACAGCTGTACCCTACTTGGGCTGCTCGGGACCATCTTTGGTCTAATTCAGGCGTTTAGCGCGGTGAGCGCCGCCTCTGCGGCAGAGCGGTCAACGGCCCTCGCTGCTGGTATCTCAACGGCGATGTACACCACGGCATTTGGAATCGTTGTTGCGGTTCCACTCCTCTACTTTCACCACCTTCTCACGACGCGCCAAGAAGAGATCATTAATGAGATGGAGCTCGGCGCTACGGCGCTCATGGTCGCCTTCGGTAAGCGGGATGCAGCCGATCTCGCGGGGGCTGACAGAGAGTGAAGAAGTGGCGCCGATCGCGCCGGGAGTCCGAAGAGGTTAATCTTCTCCCGGTTATGAACCTTATGGTTACGTTGATCCCCTTTCTCCTGTTAGGGGCCGCGTTCTATAAGCTTGGGAATATCCCAGTGTCGGTGCCGGGCGAAGAGATGTCTGCCAGCGTAGATGAGAAGCCTCTCGATATTAAGGTTACGATTAACTGCAGTGTGCTGCCGGATCGTATTGAGCTGACCGCCTCAGCGGCGGGCCTCGATGAAGCGGCTGCGACCGCGCTCGGCGCCGTCTTTACCAATAAGGCGGGCAAGCCTGATCTCGCGGGGGTCACCGAACACTTGGCAGGCATCAAGAACACCTACCCAAAGAGTGACAC
>CALELH010000572.1 GCA_937902595.1 uncultured Myxococcales bacterium | reverse complement strand
GACGCACTTCACGCGACTCGCGCTGCGGTTGAAGAGGGCATCGTCCCTGGTGGTGGCGTGACCATCATCCGCGCAGCGAAGGCGCTGGATAGCATCGAGTTGAGCGCTGATCAGCAGTTTGGCGTAAACATCATCCGACGTGCTGTTGAAGAGCCACTCCGCATGATCTCCCGCAACGCAGGCGTTGACGGAAGCATCGTGATTCAGCGGGTTAAGGAGTCTGATGGCTCCTTCGGCTTCAACGCCGCGACTGAAGAGTATGGCGACATGCTCGAGTTCGGTGTTATCGACCCAACTAAGGTTGTTCGCCACGCGTTGCAGAACGCAGCGAGCGTCGCTGGTCTGATGATCACGACTGAGGCGATGATCGCCGACAGGCCTGAAGATAAGGCTGCAGCACCTGCTGGTGCACCAGGCGGCATGCCCGATTACGACTTCTAGTGAGTCTGTCTTCGGACAAGGAAAAAGCTCGGCGTATGCCGGGCTTTTTTCGTTTTGGGCTCGAGGAAGATTTGGGTGGTTGAAGCACAAATTCAACATCTGCCGCAGTCTGTTCGTATCAGGCACACGAGATAGGGACGTAGGGCAGGCGGGGGTGACCTCTTCTGCGGTCAGTTTGGGTAGACATTTGCGACCGGTTTGACCAGTATGCGCCCCGAGTTCGTCATGAAAATTCAGTGGAGGGTCAGCTGATGAGTACGGAAAGAGCGAACGAGTTTCTAAATAGCTACAACGAGCGATTAGAGGCGGCGGAGGCGATGCTGCCTCTAATTGGACGCCTCTGGCGTAATAATGAAGTGCCCACGTATGTGTACGGCATCCCGCTGCACTTGAAGTCGCCGACGGATATTCTTAAGGCGCACCGAAGCGCGCGACACCTCGCCCGCCAAGAGCTGAACGCCGTTGAGACATACGAGGTCATCAAGGTCATCTCAGAGATGAACTTGAGCCCCGCGCGCATCGACGTGGGTAAGCTTCTGACTCGTTTCCAAGAGCAAGAGGCAGAGAAGAGCTTAGGTACCTTTATCCGCGGAGAGCTAGGTGGACTTCCGACTGGGCAACAGCCCATGCGCGCTGAGCCTCAGGACGTTGTCTTGTACGGTTTTGGTCGAATCGGTCGGTTGCTCGCCCGATTGCTGATCGAGCGTATGGGCGGCGGATCACGCTTCAGGCTCAGAGCTATCGTCACTCGACCAGGCGGAGCGGATGACCTCAGTAAGCGGGCTGACCTGCTGCGTCGTGACTCTGTTCACGGCCCTTTCAAGGGCACGATTACCTTAGATCGCGACAGCCGAGGGATGGTCATTAACGGCAACCTGGTGCATTTGATTTACTCTAACGCGCCCGAAGAGACCGACTACGCTTCCTACGGGATCAAGGACGCCCTGGTGATCGATAACACCGGGATTTGGCGTGACCGAGCGGGGCTTGGCCGACATCTGCAGGCAAACGGAGCCGCTAAGGTGGTGCTCACGGCGCCCGCCAAGGACGACATTCCGAACATCGTCTTTGGGATTAATCATGAGTCTGTGGGCGTGGAAGAGAACATCCTCTCCGCAGCTAGCTGCACCACGAACGCCATCGTGCCTGTCTTGAAGGCTGTGAACGAAGAGTTTGGAATTCAGTCTGGTCACATGCAGTCCGTTCACGCCTACACCAATGATCAGAACCTCATCGACAACTATCACAAGAAGCAAAGGCGAGGTCGTGGTGCTGCGCTGAACATGGTGATCACCGAGACAGGAGCCGCCAAGGCGGTGGCGAAGGTCTGCCCAGAGCTGAGAGGTAAGCTGACGGCGAACGCCATTCGTGTGCCGACACCGAACGTCTCTATGGCGATCATTAATCTAAACCTCGGTCGCAAGACGAGCGTCGAAGAGATCAATGGATATCTTCGGGCCCTGTCCCTTGGGGGCAACCTCCAATATCAGGTGGACTACACGACGTCACCGGACATCGTCTCCACTGATCTCGTCGGGAATCGCCACGCGAGCATCGTTGACTCACACGCCACGCTCGTTCATGAGGATGGGGACAAGTGCACTCTCTACGTCTGGTATGACAATGAGTTTGGATACGCCTGTCAGGTGACCCGGCTCATGGAGCATGTCGCGCAGGTTCGACCACAGGTTTATCCGGTCTAACGTGTCCTAGCTGCTCAGCTGACTCCGGAATATCTACCATCTTTGAGCGGTTGTTATCGGATAGCTGAGCAGCGTGACCTCAACCGGTGACTCGAGTCTCCGCTGATGAATACAGGGGGAGTAAATGAGCCTTTTTCGAGTACTGCTATGTATCCTTATGCCACCGCTCGCCGTACTGGATAAGGGCTGTGGCTCCATCTTGATTACCACGATTTTGTGGATCGCTGGTTGGGTGCCTGGCGCCATCGCCGCTCTTGTAATCAACAATAAGTAGAGGCCCACAGGTGGGCCCGACTCTTGGGCTATTCACAATCCCAGTTGATCACCATTTGACGTAAGACTGGGCTCTCGCCACCGGCACCTAGGGTGAGCGTCGCTCGAACCCTCAGATACTCTTGTTGCTCGACACCCGCGGCGTCAAGCTGAGCGCCGACGTTCATCGGGGAGCGATCAGCGGGGACCTGAGCGATCCGGACAAGGGGCGCGAGATCCAGCTTGTCTCTTTGGTCGGCGGTCTGGACTGAGAACGTGACCAAGCCACCCTCCGGAATCGATGCGTCCCAGCCGAAGTTCGTCCAGGTTGGGGCTTCGCAGTTCGCTCGGAACTCATGGTCATAGGTACCGAGGCCCAGGCTCATAGTCCGAGTGATCCCCGTGAAGTCACTATAGGAATACACTCGGTTGGTGCCCTCGAATTCGGTCATCTGGTTTCCGCGGCTTGGATCGAAGCGCAAGAGGGTAGGTGTGATGTGATGTGCCATCCAGATCTTGCCCGCGCTGTCGCTGCCCACGGCCGTCGGGCCGCGAGTACCGGCTGGTCCGCGTATGAGTTGCGCCTCTGGAAGTCGATTTGAATTCCCTGACTCGCAGAGATCGCCGGCCCACCATGCGACGTGCGACTGCTCATCACCACCTACGGCAGCCCAGACTCGTCCCCGTGGATCCCCTGCGATTCCACGGCCGACCTGATGGCCGAAGGGGAGCTCGACTCGACACCAGGAGGCATCTTCTGGGTTATATGCGACGGCATCAGGGCAGTCCCAGCCGCTGAGCCAAATCCGACCAGCGCTGTCGAGCGTGAGCCCGTATGAACTACGGCAGCCGTCGCGAAGGCCGTCGGGATTGGCGATGACAGGTCCGGCCGCGTTTGTGCGAGAGTCTACGGTCTGTAATCGACCTTCGCCGAGGGTGGAGACATAGATTTGGCCTGAGCCTGTCACCAGGGCCCCGTAGGGCTGCACTTCGAGATCAACGTCCAGCAGAACCTCACCAGTGGCGGGGTTGAGCTTGTATAGCTTACGGGTGTTATAGCCACCTACCCATACATAGCCGGCGGGGTGTTGAGCATCACCGATGTCGATGGTGAGCGCCCTAAGCACGGTGTTTCGTGGACCGACTGGCTGGGTCCAGAGAACGCATTCATCCTCACCGTAGCCCAAGGCGACGGCGTCTCGTGAGGTGTCGATACGGCCGTTATTGTTCCGGTCGATGCACTCATTCAAGTTGCCAGCGATCTTGGTGACCGTGCCCTGGAATTGAAAACCACGGCTGGCGACATAGGCGTTGCCGGCGCTGTCGATAGCGACGCGACTTGGCATATTGCAGCCGTCTGCCCAGCAACATTCACCCGGACATTCACCGGCCGGTAAGCCGACTCGGTATCGCCCGGCTTCCTCCGGTGGATCCAACGCTGGGTCCCAGCGACTGATCGTGCTCTCGGCAGTGTTTACGAGCCATAGGTCTGTAGGCTGGTCGGCGTCTATGGTCACGACGAGGCCGCCTGCTTGGCGGTCAACCCCAACGCCTCGAGCGTATCGGAGATCGAACTCGCTCCCACCTTGGCCCACGGTTCGAGATTCGAGGAGCGGCGTAGTGCTGCGGTACAGTCCTCCATAGTAATGGGCTCTCATACCGCAGT
>CALELH010000571.1 GCA_937902595.1 uncultured Myxococcales bacterium | reverse complement strand
AGACGACGTATTGAATGAACTCGCTCATGACGCGCCTCCCTTTGAGTAGATGCTCTCGATGAGCGATGCGTGCAGCTCGGCGACAGCGCTTCGGCGTACCTTCTGGGTCGCAGTGAGCTCACCGTCGTCTTGGTGCAACTCCTTCGGGAAGAGTCGGAACGCACGGACAGACTCTACCTGAGCCAGCGCGTTATTCGCCGTGCGTATTTCGTCCTGAATTAAGGAGATCACCTCGGGTCGCCTGGTGAGATCACCGAAGGAGGTAAACTGGATCTCAGCGCGCGTCGCCCAATCGCCTACGGCGTCGGCGTCTACCTGGATGAGCGCCGAGATGAACTTTCGACGGTCTCCTATCGCGACGGCCTCCTTGATATACGGGCTCATCTTCAAGGTGTTTTCGATCTTCTCCGGAGACAGGTTCTTACCTCCCGCGGTGATGATGATCTCTTTCTTCCGCCCCGTGATGCTCAGATAGCCCTCATCGTCGATGGTCCCGATATCCCCAGTGTGTAGCCAGCCGTCTTCGTCGATCGTCTTGGCTGTTGCCTCTGGATTATGGAGATATCCACAGAACACATTCGGGCCTCGGACCAACAGCTCACCGTCATCGGCCAAACGGCAATCAACGGCGGGCAGGGCCTGTCCAACCGTACCAATTCGCGGTGCGTCAGGTGGATTAAGGTGAGAGACGCCTGCGCACTCCGTCTGACCGAACCCCTCCAAGATTCGAATTCCAATCCCATGAAACCACCGCAGAAGATCCGGAGAGATCGGGGCCGCTCCGGAGACTGGGATACGGCATCGTCGGAGTCCGAGCTTCTCTTGTAGAGGTCTGAACACGAGTACGTCGGCGGCGAACCAGCGCGCGCGGTCAATCAGACTGGTTTTGCCCTCGAGTCTTCGAGCGCTCACCGTCTCACCCTGGCGTACGGCCCAAGCGTAGAGTGTTCGCTTCAACCACGAGGCGTCCTTCATCTTGAGGGTGACCGACGCGTGCATCTTCTCCCAGATTCTTGGGACACCAAGGAACACCGTCGGTGAGACCTCTCGGAGATCGGCGCGGATGGTATCGATGGACTCTCCAAAGTGGACGATGCCACCCGAGGTCAGAGGCATGAACAGCGAGAAGATCTTCTCGGCGACATGGCACAGGGGAAGATAAGAGAGCGTCATATCTCGAGCGTCTACGTTCAGGATAGGAACGACGCGCTCTGAGAGAGCCAGGGCGTTGGCGGGTGACAGCATGGCCCCCTTCGGTTGGCCTGTCGTCCCAGAGGTGTAGACCACCATCGAGGGGGCGACAGGATCGAGCCGTTCGAGCTGTGTACTCAACCAGTCGGGTGACTCTCTCAATAGTTGCATCCCTGATGAACGAAAGGAATCCCAAGTCATGAGTCGGTCGTCTGCATAGTGGTGGGTGCCGCGAGGGTCAAAGACGACGACGTGCTCAACTGTCGAGGCGTCCGCACCAATATCCATCAACTTGTCGACCTGTTCTTGGTCTTCCACGAAGACGACGCGACATCGGCTGTGGTTGAGTATATAGGCGACATCGGGGGCTGGATTTGTCTGATAGATCCCAACGCTGCAGCCCGCCGCGAGTTGACCGCCAAGGTCTGCGAAGATCCACTCCGGCCGATTGTCGCTGAGGATGCCGATGTGATCCCCGTCTTGAAGACCAAGAGAGCGCAGCATGAGCGCGCATGCTGTGACCTCATCTCGATACTGAGTCCAAGTGTACGGTTGCCAGACCCCCATACGCTTGACCCTGAGGGCGGTCGCATCGCCGCGAGTGCGCGCGAAGTGATCCAGGCGATCTGGGAGCGTTTGCAGAGGGCCTGTCATAGGACACCGCCTACATATGCTTCAGTGACCGCGACGTTCGTCTTGATCTCGCTGGGGGAGCCATCGGCGATCTTCTGGCCAAAGTCCAGGACTGCGACTCGATCGGCGAGTTCGAGGACAAAGCGAAGCTCGTGCTCGATCAGGACCTGAGTGACCCCCATCTGCTCCTTAATATCGAGGAGGTATCGCGCCAAATCTTCAGTCTCTTCTTGGTTGAGACCAGCCGCAGGTTCATCGAGCAAGAGGAGGCTTGGCTCCATGCAGAGCGCTCGCCCCAACTCTACTCGCTTGAGCACGCCGTACGGTAAGATCCCGACCGGTGTCTTTCGATAGAGTTCAAGGTTGAGGAAGTCGATGATCTCCTCGGCGAAGCGTCTATGGCGGACCTCCTCATGTTGCGTTCGAGGAGACCAGAATAGGTCATGCCACCAGCGAGTTTCATATCTGTAGTGACGGCCGAGGAGCAAATTCTCGAGGACGGTGAGGTGATCAAACAGAGCGAGGTTTTGGAACATTCTCGCGACGCCGAGGCTCGCGATCCGGTCCGGTTTCATGCCGACCAGCTCGTCTCCTCTAAGCCTGATGGAGCCAGCCTGTGGTCGATAGGCACCTGAGATGCAGTTGAACAGAGATGTCTTGCCGGCTCCATTTGGGCCGATGATGGCTACAAGCTCGCCTTCATTGATGGACAGTGAAACATCTCGAAGGGCCTTAACCCCGGCGAAAGATAAAGACAGATCGCCGATCTCGAGTAGGGGCGCGCTCATGACAGCCACCGTTTCCGCCGACGGTAGTGCTTGACCTCGCGGAAGCTGTGCTCGTCTCCACCGCCGGTGCCCAGATAGAACTCTTGGATATCTTCGTTTGCTTTCAGCGTATCGGCGCTGCCGTCGAGAACGATCTGACCGTTCTCCATGATGTAGCCATGATCGCATAGGGACAGCGCCATGGCCGCGTTCTGCTCGACGAGCAGGATGGAGACGCCTTCCGAGCGTATTTCGCGGATCAGGTCGGCCACCTCGGCGACGATGCGTGGGGCCAGCCCCAGAGAGGGCTCGTCGAGAAGCAATAACTTCGGGCGAGACATGAGGGCCCGTGTGATGGCGAGCATCTGCTGTTCTCCGCCCGAGAGGTAGCCCGCGGCGCGATGGCGGCGCTCTCCCAAGACAGGGAATCTCGCGTAGTGCTTCTCGAGATCGTCACGAATCTGCCCGCGGGGGGCATGATGCGCGCCGGCTTTGAGGTTCTCTTCCACGGTGAGGTCCGCCAAGATTCTTCGGCCCTCCATCACCTGTGCGACGCCCGAAGCGACGATCTCGTCTGGACGAACGGACGCCAGGTCTAGACCTCCGTAGCTGAGGGTACCCTTAGTGATCCGACCTTCGTGTAGATCGAGTAGACCGGTGACTGCGCGTAGGGTTGTGGTCTTACCTGCACCATTGGGCCCAAGCAGCGCGACGACCTGTCCTTGAGGTACGTGCAGGCTTACACCACGCAGTACGAGCACTACGCCATGGTAGACAACCTCAAGGTGAGCGATATCGAGCATCGCGTTGGGGACCTCGTGTAATGGGGCGATCGCAACGTCCGCCTCCGCACCCTCACGGTGACCGTCAGCGGCGGAGGTGATCCGTATTTGCGAGCACCTCGCGGGACGTGTTTATTTCGCCGCCGGGGCGGCAGCGATCGGGGCCGCGTAACCACCTGCGATTGACCAGGTCTTCTTCTCAAAGTCTGGCTTTAGGATGCGGGTACGCTCACCTGTCGCATAAGGAAACTTGGATAGATCGGCCGGCTCCATCATACCTCCGGCGTTGAAGCTCTTCATTCCCTTGAGCGCCTTAAGGTAGCCAGCGCGGGTGATGTCTCCACTCTCGATGGCCAATTTTATCGCCTCGATGCTCGCGAGTCCCTGGACGTACGCCGCGAGGAGGTAGAAGTCGGGACGATGCAGGGACTGACCGTGCTGCTGGTAAGCCTTGAGGAAGGTATCCATTCCGGGCACTTTCTCGCCCCAGTATGGTAGTCCGGTGGCCCAGTAGAACTTAGAGAAGACGACTGCTGGTAGCTTAGGGTGAGCGAAGAACGCGTCGACCCAAGCTGGCGTATTGCCGATCCAAGTAGGCATGTACTTCATCTTGATGGCGGTACCCAAGATAGGGCCGGTCGCGCTCGGGAGGACGGTCAGTAGAACGTAGTTGGCGCCGGCTTTCTTAAGCTCAGTGATCTCGGCCGTGAAATCTTTCTGGCCACGCTTAATCGCGCGCTCACCGACGATAGTCACACCTCGGTCTGCGGCGGCCTTTTTCCAGCCCTTGTGGCCATCCTTTCCATAGTCATCACCCTGATACAGGATCGCGGCTTTAACCTTATCTGCGCCTCCAGCCTGCTTGATGGCGAAGTCCATGCTTCGTCGGGCTTCCATATCGTAGCCAGGGCCGATAGGCGGCGTGTACTCGAAGTTCGCCATCTCTGAGGAGAGCGATGCGGGGAAGGCCACGATGGAGTCCTTCTTCAGGTAAGGACGCAGAGGCAGCGTCGGAGGCGTGCCAAAGCTGTTGATGAAGAGGACCTGATTTTTGATCGCTTGGAAGGTCTGCTGAGACTTCGCTGGGTTGTATCCATGGTCCTTCTCGATCATCTCGATCTTCCAGCCCTTTGGAAGGAGCTTGGATGCGGGATCGTTCGCCTGCTTGATGAGGACCTGCTTACCGACACCGAAGGGCTTTCCGATCATGGCGGCCGGTCCACTCAAGGCGTTGAGCGTCGCGATGGTGATCGTCTTCGTCTTGACGTCGACCCCCTTGCCCGCCTTCAACGCAGGCTCTGCGGGGGCTGGGGTTGTCTTCTCTGTGCTCGGCGCTGTTTTAGCTTTCTCTTGAGCGCAGCCGACGCATGCGAGCGCAGCGATTACGAGTATGCCGATGATGTTCTTCATGATTTCTCCCCCCTGATTAAGATGTCATCGCGACGAACTTCTGTTCGTCGAACACCCGGCAAGAAACCCCATTCACGCGCGTCACGCAAGTGGATTCATAGAGGAGAGGGGGGCCCGTCTGGCGAGATGAGGTGGGTGGCTCAGTCGCGCTGTCAGTCTTTTCGGTAGACCGTCATGACGCAGGCGCCCCCGAGGCCTAGGTTGTGCTGCAGCGCGACTCGGGCTCCCTCGACTTGCCGTTTCTCCGCTTGACCGCGGAGTTGCCAAACGAGCTCCGTACACTGGGCGAGTCCGGTCGCGCCAAGTGGATGCCCTTTGCTGAGAAGTCCGCCCGACGGGTTGACCACGAACTTACCCCCGTAGGTGTTGTCATCATCCCAAATGAATCGCTCCGCGCCGCCCTCTTCGCAGAGCCCAATCGCCTCGTAGGTGAGGAGCTCATTGGCGGTGAAGCAGTCGTGGAGTTCAACTACATCAATGTCTTCCGGGCCGACGCTGGCCTCTTCGTATACTGACTTCGCAGCGGACACAGCCATGTCGTATCCCACCATCTTGATCATGCTCTCTTCTTCGAAGGAAGACGCGAAGTCAGTCGCCATGGCCTGGGCCGCGATGTAGACCGGGTTTGTGAGCCCATGCTTGGCGGCGAAGCGATCGGAGCAGAGTACGGCGGCCGCCGCGCCACAGGTGGGGGGGCAGCATTGGAAACGAGTCAGCGGATCGAAGACCTCTGGAGAAGCCATGATCTCTTCGATGGTCAGCACGTCTTTGAACAGGGCATAAGGGTTGTTCTTAGCGTGCTGTCGAGCCTTGGCGGAGATCTTGGCGAAGGTCTCTCTCTTGGTGCCGTACTTCCAGCGGTACTCACGACCCGCACCACCGAACATCTGCGCCGCGGGCGGCGCTTGAGCGAAGCCCTGAAGGTCGATCATCACTTGAGCGTGTTGGTCGAGGGGGTTTGTGCGGTCATCGTACTTACTGCCCAAGGCGCCACGCTCCATCTGCTCGAAGCCGATGACGAGTACGCAATCTACGACGCCCCCCTTAATCGCTTGGCTCGCTAACATGAGCGCGCTGGATCCAGTGGAGCAGTTATTGTTGACGTTAAACACAGGGATCCCGGTCAGGCCGAGCTCGTAGATGGCGCGTTGGCCACAGGTGCTGTCACCAAAGACATACCCTGCGTAGGCTTGCTGAACGGCGCCGTAGTCGATCCCAGCGTCGTCCAGGGCGGCCCGACCAGCCCTTGAGGCCATTACGTTGTATGGCTCACTTCGGCCTGGCTTGGCGAACTCGACCATACCGACGCCGACTACGTTTACCTTCTCACTCATCGTTTTCTCCTATTCGTGTCTGACGTCGTCGCCTAGAGAGTGCCGACGATAAAGTTGAGCTGCTGTGTGGCCATGACATCTCCATCTATGCGGAGCTTGCCTGCCTGGAAGAGCGACTTCGAGCTGACCTCGCCGCGAGCGAGCGCGCCCAAGTCGGAGTCACTTATGGTTATGACGGCCTCGGCTTCAGTCGCGTCGCCCTCGATCCCATGAACGCCGCTTTCGGACACCTGGACGGTCCAGCTTGATTCAGGATCTGAGACTCGGAAGATGAGGGTCTTGGAGACGACGTCCTTCGACTCGCCCGTGAGCGCCGCGAAGACATCAGGCGCTGACGCCGACCGCTCGGGTGCCGCGGTGACCGCGACGGCCTCTCCAGCGCCGTCACGTTTGAGCGCAGCGACACGATCCGTCATAGCGCTCGGATCGATCTTCTGGAGAAAAGTCAGCTTTTGAGACGCCATGATGTCACCGGAGATCTTCAACTGCCCTCCGAAGTATAGGGACTGGGGATCCGCTTTGCCGGAGGTCATGTCCATGAAGTCGGCCTCACTCAACTCGAGTGTGCATTGGGCGCTACCCGTATCACCGGCGGTGACGCTCCCTGGCGCGTCTCTCATGTCGATCGTCCAGGCGCTGTCCGGGTCGCTTAGCTTGAAGAGGTATGTCGTCTGTACTCGCTCGACCAGATCAGGGTTGTCCTCGAGATATAGCCCGATGGCGAGGAAGATGTCCGTACTGCCGGATCCGCTGGAGGTCCCCTCGTGCGTGGGGGACCCACCCGCGCTTCGCGCCGCGAGTGCGTCTTCGAAGAGCGCCGGATCGACCTTCTTGAGAAAACTCAACTTCTGCGACGCCATGACGTCACCTGAGATCTTGAGTTGGCCGCCAAAATAGAGCTTCTGCGGATCGGCTACGCCCGTGCACATGTCCATAAAATCAGCGTCGCTCAGCTCTAGGGTGCAGTCTGCGGCGACCTCTTCGCCTTGACTCACGGCGCCGGAACCATTCTTTAAATCGATGGTCCAGGTACTGCTTGGCTCAGACAGCTTAAAGCAGAAGATCTTTCCAACTGACCCCGTGAGCCCATCGGCTGTCTTCAGATAAGCGCCGAGACCAGTGAAGACGTCACCGCTGTTTAAGGTCGCATCTTGGGCCGTCTCCGTGGCGGTCGGTTCGGCCTTAGGCGTGGTCTTAGGTGCGGCCGCGGGGATCTCTTCAAAGAGCTCTATGGCGGCGTTGGTCAAGACAGACTTCTCACGCTCCTTGATGCTGCAATCGAAGATGATCCTCTGGTCGGACTCTCTCCACATTCGAGTCACTAGAGTCTCCCCGGGAAACACGCTCTCGGCGAAGCGGACTTTGATGCTCTTGAAAAAGCGCGGGTCGCCACCGGAGAACGCGTTGATGACGTGACGCGCTGCATATCCAAAGGTACAGAGCCCGTGGAGTATCGGTCGATCAAACCCGAAGGCCTGTGCGAAGCCTGGGTCCACATGCAAGGGGTTCCAGTCACCGCTCAAGCGATAAATAATGGCTTGGTTATCTCCGATTTTCTCTTCGACCACCGCGTCTGGTTCGCGTTTGGGAGGGAGGTTAATCTCAGCGCTTGGACCGCGGTCCCCACCCCAGCCTCCGGCGCCGCGAATAAATGATACGAACTCGTTCTTGATGAGCAGCTCACCCCCATCGTCATAGCTCTCGGTCTCGATGTTGACGATGGCGCCCTTGCCCTTGTCCCAAATCTCTTTGACTCGTGCTCGGTGCGTGAGCGTCGCTTTGGAGGGGAGGGGGCGCGTCAATTCAGTGTACTGTTCGCCGTGGAGTAATCGCTCAACTCCATAGTTGAGCCCGGGCGCTGAGATGCCTTCCATGGCGCGCTTCATCATGCTGTTCATCGCTGGGATGACGCCGAAGGTCGGCATGGCGTGGAAGCCACCTGAATGTCTCTCGTAGACGAGCTTAAGGTCTTGGGTGTTCGTGGGATTGTTGGCGGCGCCTATCCCGAGCGCGTAGAGCGCGAGGTCACGCTCGTCATAGGAGGTCTCGTCCTTCGGAAACTCATAGCCGAGCGCTTGATCCACGTCGATGTGCTGATTACCACCGAGACTTGGGCCCGCCTGGATGTTGGTCATCACTGGACCCATCGCTTGGGCGATGACGGTGGGATGCTCCGCGCCCTCTTTAAAGGAGGTTATCGCGTCCCAGTTATCGCGGATCGACTCGACCTCCATCGCGCGGCCAAGACGGATGGACTTGCCCGCAGCCCGCTCCCAGCGAAGCTTGGCGAAATACCCGCCACCAACCTCGAACAGGCCACCGTTCTCCTCGCAGTCTTCGTGACAGAGCCAACAGACCAGAGGGCTCACGTACTCTGGGTTGAGCGCGTCGGTGATCTCCTTGGGGAGTACAGTTTCCGTCAACCGTGAGCCAGCGATGGGCGCGATGGTGTTGACCTGGATGCCTCGACGCGCCCCCTCTAGGGAGAGCGTGCTCGCGAACCCATACAGCCCAAGCTTCGCCATGCTGTAATTCGCCTGGCCAAAGTTACCGTAGATCCCGGCGCCGCTCGACGTCATCACGATTCGGCCATATCCCTGCTCACGCATATATGGCCAAGCAGCGGCGGTGACTCGATAAGAGCCGAGTACGTGAACTCGGTAGATGAGATCCCAGTCTTCCTCACTCATCTTATGAAAGCTGGTGTCGCGTAGAATACCTGCGTTGTTGACGACGACGT
>CALELH010000570.1 GCA_937902595.1 uncultured Myxococcales bacterium | reverse complement strand
CTCCAGGCGCTATAGTGATTCTTGCTCGCGCGGGTAACATGGGTGTGCTGGGGGAAATTCTAGGGTGTTTTCGGACCTACGACTGACGGGTTGGATCCAAAAAGCACCTGCTCTCCACGTCAAGAAAAATAGACAGATTTCAGACAGGCCTTGGTGTTCTGGGACACGGCTCCCCATCGCAGCCCTTTTCGTCTGTGCTGTACTCTCGCTGATGCTACCCACGGACTCTTTCGCTCAACTTCGAGTGACTGCCGTCGACTGGGTTCAGGGCCGACCAGAGATTCCGCATCCCGCAATCAACGGCAAGTCAACGATCCTCCAGGCGATCGCTGAGGGCGGTAATTGTGGTGGCACCTATAACTATCGCTGGGACTCCAATGGTGACGGAGACTTTGATGATGGAGGCGAAGAATGGCGACAGGCGAACTCCGCCGAACATCGCTCCGGATATTTCGCCCCACTTGGACTAGAGGTTCAATTCCCCGACCAACCCGGAGACAGGCTTTTCTTCCCAAAGATCGAGGTCGACTGCGGGGGACAGCGTGAATCCACGACGATGCCTGTACTGGTTCGAGTAGACCGAGTCTGCAGTGGGTATCCCGATAACATCAACGGTCAATGCGATGGCGACCAGAACATCGCGCTGACCCGGCAGCTGCATCATGACCGAGTGGTCGACCGAGCCTTATGGTGGATGTTCAACCGAATCAGTCACTACGGAGACGATGGGCGTCGCGGTGGAATCCACAGCTGCGTCTATTGGGGTAGCCCCGCCCAGTATGGGCAGGGACACATGCTCAACGCATTCCTGCGGCGGAGCCATGGGTATGGCGAGGGGCGAGCAAGCGACGCCTACTACCGACACGCAGTCGAATGCGGAATGAACTCCTTGGTCGGCACCTATAATATGACGGGCGGCTTGTGGTTTGATGACGATGGTGGGCGTGGCTGGGATGGCTGGCGCATGCAATATACGAGCGCTCGCCTCGGAGACAGTTCCCGGTGGTCTAATTACGGATCGACCGCCTGGGTAGAGCCGGTCGCAAACTATGGAAACGCTAACTACCGGGTCCCTGGGGGCGAAGACCGCGTCCGAGGACGTACTCTCTCGGATCTTGGTGGTGATCTCGCTGATGGGCTGGTCTATTGCATGGCCGACAGCGGGCAGTGGTACTACAGCTGTCGCGCAGATGGACATGCGGACGCCTCTACTAATGGATGGGCGCCGGAGGCGCTTCGTCTCTTGGAACGAAAGTTTGGGACGAACACCTACGACTGGGCTCGAACCCGTCAGAGGAATTGGCTCAATGGAAACTGTAGTGAGAATAGCAATAATGACCATCGCCTCTTCGGGTGCAACTACCACATTGAGTGGGATCAAAATGGAGGCGTCGGTAAGCTCGCAGGGAATGCCCTAGTCGGCTACGGATGGACTCAAAACCAAGATTTCAACAATAACCAAGGCGACGCCGGCTGGCGTATGCGCGAGCATTGGAGAGCGGCGACGCGGCTAGACCACAACTGGTGGGGCCTTTACTACATGTACGCAACGACGAAGGGGATGCGCTCCTTCGTACCGGAGCAGAGATACTTCTCCGATGGCCGAGACTGGGCCACCGAGTTCGCACATTTTCTTCTAACCATTAGCCATAACGACCAATATTGGCGCTGGTGTAGTGACTCGAACGACCGACACTGTCATTGGCACTGGCACAACAGCTTCAACATCGACACATCGACGGCTATCTCTACACAGATCGTTCAGACCTGGCTTGAGACTCAAGCTATGGCCAGGGCGACACCGCAAAACACAGGGCCCGGAATCGACATCACATTCGATCATTCTTGGAGCCACATTTTGGATCCGAATGTCACCCTGACTCGGTTCCGCTGGAACGTCCGCGATCTGCCTGAAGACGACACGAATGGGGATGGCGTCGTAGACGCGAGCGAGATGGTATGGGAGTTCGACACAGCCGACATTGATGAGCCGTACCGGTATCGATATGAGGAGGACCTCGGTTGGGACGATGTTCGTAACTTCAAGGTCACCCTCGAGGTCACAGACTCGGCAGGCCGTACAAATTACGATGACAAATCAGTTCAGATCACCCTCTCTCTCAAGAACCACCCACCAGTCGTAATCGGCCACCCCGAGGGGCTCAATGGCGTATACACTGGATACATCGGTCAGGCGATTCAGCTTGACCCTCGGCTTACGAATGACGTGGACACAGAGCACGAGATCTTTCCCGGACAAGGGGATCGACCAGCGGGTATCCCGGATCAAATCACATCGATTTGTTACGACATCGATATGGACGGCAACTGGTGCGAGCCAGGAGAGAACGCGACGGACGGCCCAATCCTCTTTGTTCCCCAAGAAGGCATGCAGGCCGGTGACCGCATCGGTATTCCCATTAGAGCCTGCGACGATGGTCGTTGGAACGGGAAGTGTTACCAGCCTGGCGACGGAGGACCGGCGAACCTAACCCGCGCTGACTGCACGGACTGCGCCTACGGGTCTGTGGGACTAGAGCTCGTCGTCAACGCGGCGCCACCCGTCATCAACTCCGCAGAGGAGCGCTACGAGGTAAACCCAGGTGAAGCCGTACAGCTCGACTTTAGCGGGAGCGCGGATCCAGAGGGTGTATTGGGGAATGGCGACGCCGCAAACGGGGTTCGCTTCACCTACTCTCTTCCAGACGGTGGTGGTCGCCTCGTCCCGACGGAAGGATTCGGGAATCCAAACGATTTGGGTCCCAGACCAACCTTTCATCCTGAGGGAGATGGCGAGAGAGACATTACCCTTGAGGTTACAGCGACGGATACGGGAGGCATGGCCGCGCGGGCTGACTACACCATCCGCCTGAATAACGCACCTCCGACCCTCGATGAATGGGAGGTTCGTTTCGAGCCGAGGCCACCGGTCATCCAAGACAACGTCCGCATGGAGAATCTAGGCAACCGTCGCTATCGAGTCTCCATCCTCGCCGAACCAGATCCAGGTTGGGACGGATATGTGGATTATCGGACGACCGAGCCCTATAACGAGCCCGTTACCGTCACCGCTGACTTTGATGGCAATGACGCTGTTGACCATCAAGGCGCCGATCGGAATGGTTCTTTAGGGCCCTTTGTCTTCCGAGACGGAGGAGAACAGACCCAGATCATCGTCGCTGTCTCAGATGGAGAAGACGCTGATACCCAGCAACGCAACGTCGAGGTTCCTGCGATCCCACCACACGTTGAGAGGGATATGCGCTACTCACTCGATATCGGAGACGACGGCATCTTCGAGATGGCTGGGAGCGCTCGAAGCTCCATGGAATTCATGGCGCCTCGGGGTGCCTCGGAGATCGCGATCTCGGGGCAAGTTGATGGCAATGGCTTTAGCATCCCCTTCAACGTCGGTGTTGTAGACCTGCCAAACGGAGCGCCTCGCATCGATGGATTACGTGTCGTCACCCAGGACAACTTCAACGTTGTCCTGCTCGCGACAGGGATCGATCCAGACAATGACCCACTGACCTTCTTTATTGATTGGGGCGACGGCACTCCCCCTGTCCCAACTCAAGGAGCCGTGAGTCGACATAGCTATCCCCGTGGTCGTTACGGCGAATACACGATCGGGGTTACCGTGAGAGACGGGCGCGGCGGCGAGGACAGCGAGGTTACTGTGGTCACTATCGAGGAGCCAAGCATCATGCAGGCAAACCTCGACGCATTGGCATGGACGAAGGTGACCGCGACAGAAGGCGCCTACGACGGAGTGCGCGGACTCGCCATCGGAAACGACGGGACAATCTTCGTTCACAACTACATGGATGAGATCAGACGCTCTGTCGACGGTGGAGATAATTGGCAGGTGGTTTTGAGCGATGTGGAGTGTTGTGGCGCCATCGCGACGCGTCAAGCTGGCGAGGTCGTGGTCGCGAGCCCCTCTGGCTTATATTTCTCTAACGATAACGGGGACAATTGGGCGCTGTGGGATGAACAAAAATATCAAACCGTCACGGTGGCTCCGAGCGGTGATTTTGTAGTCGCCTCGAGTGAAGGAGAGATGCGAAGATTCGACTGGACGGGTCGTCTTACCGACACCTTCGAGATCCAAGGGGTCATCGCCGACAGCGAAACCTGCAAGACAGGAAACCGCGCCGCTTTCTCAACAAGTCGCGGACAGCTTTTCACCAACGATGACCCGAACCTAGCATCGGATGAGTGGGAGATCCCTGAACAGCGTTTCTCGAAGGGATCCGGTGAAAGCAGCGTGTCTTTTGATCCTTCATGCAACCTGTACCAAGGCCTTTGGAATGGATACCGAGTTTGGAAATATCCCAACGGCCCGGCGATCCCATCCACAAGTAAGGCGCCCAAGCATATGATCCATCCTGCCGGATATCATGCACGCCAGATCCACAAGGGCACCGCCCAAATTAATGACATCGTCGCCTGGAACGATGGTCCGTACATCGTCGGAACAGCGAGAGGGATCGCAGGGTCCGATACTCAGAGAAATGCGCTCAGGACGCCTTATTGGAGAAGTTATAACGTCGGTATCTCTCGATCGACCATCGCTCGGAAGTTCGCTGTGCATCCGTCTACAGGTTATCTATACCTCGCGACGAGCGCGGCCGCTCAGGTCCCCAAGTACTGCCGACAACGAATCCGGGGTGGTCGTCGAAATCATCGATTCCGACGTGGGCGCGTAGGTCGCCGACTCCAGTTCTTCTACACATTCTGCGGCTTCGACTTCCGATATTACGGTGGACTATACCGGAGCAGCCTCCCCATCTTGAATTCTCGCTCCTTTGGCGATGGTGGGGCTGAGTTTAACGTCTTGAACGCGCACGGAGTCAGGCCCAGCCAAGAGGACGGCGGCCTGGTGATCGACCTTCAAGAGCAAGGTTCCTCGCATCTCTGGCTACCAGACACAGCGAACAGCGCGGTCTCTCGATGGGAGACCAGTGGGCGGGACCCCGTCAACGTGGGGACATACAGTGTCGGCTTGCCTGCGGGTGAATGTCCAAACACCTGTTGTTGGGACAACGGCTGTAACATGCCAAGTCGAGTCGCGGTCGATGACGCCGGCAACGCGTATGTCGCCACCATCGGTTTTGGTATGCAGGGAACGGTCACCAAGATCGCGGGGAATCGCTCAGACTGCGTAGACCGAAATGGGGACGGAGAAATCCAGACCTCGCTCAATGATGCCTCCCTCGGATTTGGCCAGGACGAATGCGTACTCTGGACGGCGAGAGTTGGAGCAAACGACGCCCTATTACGCTCTCTATCCATCGATATGGGGGACGCCAACCGACCCGATGGGTACGTCTGGGTGGGTGCATACAACGAGAGTCGGATCTACAAACTGGATCCACAAGATGGATCCATCCTCGCCACAGTGAATCTAGATGTCTCCCCCTTCGGTTCCGTTGTGGGGGCGTCAGGGGTCCTTTGGGTAAGCACTCTTGGAGACGCCTCACTTCAGCCCATCAACACGGTGAATGGACAACCTGGCCAGGTCATCGAAAACCCTGCTCAGCTGAGAGACAATTGTCGAAACTCCTATGGAGTCACCATGGACCAGGTAGGCCGGATCTGGATGAGCGGTTGGGAGTGTAATGACGCTGTGGCCTACGACCCCGCCAGCGGTGAGTGGTGTAGAGCGAGTATCCCAGGCGGGCGTACCGTTGGGCGCGGCATCACCGTAGATAACCAAAATCGAGTATGGGCTGCTCTCGGTGGTGATGGGCAGTCGGGCTTCGCCTGGTGGGATGCTAATCAATGCGAAGGCGGAGAGAGCTTCGGGGTGGTCAACTTCCGTACGAATCAACCCAATACTCGCGGCGCGACCTCCATCGGCGCAGATAGGGACGGCAGGATCTGGATGACCCACTATCTGAGCCCTGTGCTCATCCAGATTGACACCGTAGGCGGCCTTTTTGTGAATCAATGGGAGATGGATCATCGAGTCTACTCGTTCTCCGATTTCAGTGGACTCGTGAGGCAGAACGCGATCGGTCGAGGTTCATATACGGAAGAGATTGAGGCGGCCTGTGACGACCCCACGTGGACAGTGCTCGATTGGGGGGCGTCGACGCCTCCCAGTTCGAACATTCGCTTCCTCGTTTCGACGGCATCAGACCGAGACAAATTGAACGAGGCTGATGTCATCCTCGCCGGTGAGGCGCCAGGCGAAAACGCTGAGGTTAACGTTGGTCACGTCCTCGATGCTGCCAACCTGACCCATCGACGCTTTCTGAGAGTTAAGGTCAGCTTACAACGCGCAGCGGATGGACGCTCCCCTGTGCTCCATCGGTTCTCCATGCTCTGGTCCTGCGACTAAGCCCACCCTAAACCGTGAAGGCTATCGACGCAGCGGTGCAGAAAACTCGCCTGAGTTGGAGAGCCCTCGTCACTCGGTCAATACCAAAATCCCAGGTTTGTTCTAGAGCGAGTAAGCGCTTGCCCAGAGTAAGTCTTCATGACAAAACATTCGTCCAACTGAGGAGTTGTCTATGACCGTGATCGTCACCAATCGAATTCCCGTCGCCGAAGGGCATGGTATCGACTTTGAGGACCGATTTAGGCGCAGAGTTCATTTGGTTGATCAATCACCAGGGTTTCTTAGGAATGAGGTTCATCGACCCCGGCCAATGGTCTTCGATCGAGCGACAGGTGAGTGGAGTCATGATGATCAAAAGAGCGGGTATTACGAAGTGAAGACTTGGTGGCGCTCTATGGACGATTTTGTCGCGTGGACTCAGAGTGACTTTTTCCGGATAGCTCACTCCGAACGGCCGCCTAAGGAGATGTTCAGCGGTCAGCCGGAGCTCGTGATACATGAGGTCGTCACCAGCACCGATCTTGAGCCGTCATCTCCAATGATTGACTAATTACGTACCTACACAACGCTCCGCGGAATCCGCTTCATGTTGCATCTATGCTACTCCAACCGACTCGAGGCTCTATGTGCGCCGCTCGCTGCTCGAGTCAGAGGTGCCCAACAGCAAGATCCGCTCACTCCCGTACAGATCTTGGTACCAAACCCGGCGGTAGAGCAGTTCCTTCGCTTCGAGATCGCTGAGCATAATGGAGTCGCTGCCAACCTCGAGGTCGGGCTGATTCGTCGATTTCTAGGTACCCTGATTGAACGCGCCGATCCCACCATCCAAATCATCGATAAGACTCGGCTTCAGCTCGTCCTTTATTCGCGACTCCAATCGGCGTCATTTGTGCGTCGTAATAAGCTCGATTCAATTCAGAGCTATCTGGACCACGCGAACTCAGAGGAGGAGCGACAGAGACGCGTCTTCCTCCTCTCCGGAGAGCTCGCACGCCTCTTGGAAGAGTATGGCTATAGCCGCCGGTTCTTGCTGAACACCTGGGATGAAGGAAGGACCGCCACGCGCGACCATTGGCTCGACACTGAGAGATGGCAACGTCGACTCTGGAGAGCGCTCTTCGATGACGACAGAACACTTCGACTCGAGGGGGCCCAAGACCCTGGACTGAATGTCCAGCCCGGGCTCTTCGGAGCATCGGAACAAGCGCAGACAAAACACATGATGCTGATGGACGCCTATGAGTCCGTGAGGTCGAAGATCCAAGCTCCTGAGTCACTCCATATATTCGGTGTATCCTACGTGTCCACGGCGTTCGCAGAGGTCTTCGCTCGACTTGCTCAGCAGACCGAACTCTTCGTGTACGCCCAGAACCCATGTATGGAGTTCTGGGAAGACGTTCAGGCCTCTGGTCTAGGAAACCTGAGGGCGGATTGGGCACGTCGCTCAGACCCGTACGACATGCAAGAGCAAGGCGATGACCCTTTCGACCTAGAGAACTACGCTGATACGCCTGCACTTCGGCTCTGGGCCCGTCCCGGTCGCGAATATATCCGCCTACTCAACGCTCTCAGTCACTGCGAGTTTGCCCCCGGGTTTATAGACCCAACCGCCAACTCTCAGACCCTACTCACCCAAGTCCAGCGGGACATCTTGCTACGCGCACCCGAGGATGAGTTGAGGCAGGATTTAAGGGCTGACGGCAGCATTCAGTTGATCGCTTGTCCCGCTCTTCACCGAGAAGTAGAGGAGATCGCCGACCAGATTTGGGCCATGGTCAGGGATTCGGAATTAGAAGACGAACGTCCACTCCGCTTTCATGAGATCGCAGTCTTTGTGACCGATGGAGAGCGGGATCGCTACCTCGCGCATATCGCCGACGTCTTCGCATCACGGGATGGAATCCCGTTTAGGGTTTTGGACCAAAACCTCTCGCACGGGAGCGGAGTCTTAGACGCTGTTCGTCTCCTGCTCACCGTCCTGTCGGGCCGATTTGAGCGCTCAAAAGTCATGGAGCTTCTTCTTCATCCGAACTTTAGTGGGCCACCTATGGTGGAGCGAGAGCGCTGGAGTCATTGGGTCAACGATCTCGGCGTGGCGTGGGGTCAGGGTCCTGCGGACTTCGAAGGCACTTATCTAGAGGGTGAGCGATATCACTGGGGCTCCGTCATCGAGCGTCTGTTACTCGGCCAATACTGCGCGAAGAGTCGAGACGACGAAGAGCAGCCGTCCGACATTGGGTCACGGAAGGTGTTTCCGTTTGGCACGCCCTCCGAGGTGAGGCTCTCAGTCGGATCCCTACTCGAGAGCATCAGAGATCTATCAGCCGACGCGCGCGCTTCACAACGCGCCGCCATGTCCCTCGCTGATTGGAGCGATTTCCTGTTGAGGGCGGTGAGCAGATACCTTCAGCCAGATGGGGCCGCCGATGAGTCTTGTCTCGCCCAATGCCTGCGTGCGATCGACAAGATGAGGGACAGAGACATCGAGGAGCACACGCTCTCATTCGCCGTGACCCATGAGCTGCTCGTCAATGAACTCAAGCAACTCGAGAGCAAGAGGAGCCAGCATCGGGCCGACGGAGTCGTGATCTCTAGCCTACTTCCAATGCGAGCAATCCCTTTTAAAGCGGTGTTCATTCTTGGTCTAGGTGAGGGGCAGTTCCCAGCTAGAGAGGTCCCAGACCCTCTAGACCTTCGACAAGAGAGACGATGCGTCGGGGATGTGTCTAACGCAGAGAGAGATCGCTACATCTTCCTCGAGACCCTTATCGCGACCAGGGCGCGCCTCACGCTCTCCTGGGTTGCAAGAAACGAGACGAATGGTGAGCCCCTAGAGCCGTCGCCCATCGTTCGTGAGCTGGAATATGTCTTGAGACCGTACTTGTCAGAAAGTGAGCGCCTCGCGCTCACTCGGCGCCCACCTATTCGGAGCTTCGAAGACAAGAGCTTGGCCCGTCCGAGCGAGCACTCTCTTTATCTACAAGCTCTGGAGACCCTTTGGTCTGAAGCCCCAGCTTCGCTTCAAAATGGCGGTACGCGGTCGATACGCGCCGCGCTCGTCGATGACCAGAGCGCTCTGAGTGAGCAGGTGTTTGGCCTCGGCCCACCGAGAGGTTCGAGCAGCGCGGTTCCTAGGAAACGCGTCCACCTCAATATCCTCGCGAGCTTCTTATCCTCCCCTCTCCAGGGGTCAGCCCAGCGCGAGTTTGGGATCTACGATCGTCG
>CALELH010000569.1 GCA_937902595.1 uncultured Myxococcales bacterium | reverse complement strand
CACGCTACCTTATCGGTACGCCTGGACTTGCTCAGACACTGAGCGCACTTTGAGCGCCAATGGTGTGCCCAATCACGGGGTCGTTGATGGACGGTTCGCTACGCAGATTAGCGAGCAGAATATTCAATACAGCGTCTCGCTGACCCCCGATATACTCGACAATTCGACGAGAGTCCGGGTCCCGGGGTTCGCTTTGAATGGCGTTAAGTTCGAGCCGGGTACGGCCGGAACCTGCCCCAATGATGCGAGCAGCGACACGGACTGCAGCTATGCCATGGGGCGAGACCAGTGGCAGATGGTGGCTACGCCCGGTGAGACCAGCCCCTGGCGCTTCGGTTTTGGGGTGGACGAGAACGACGCCCATGTACAGCCCAATGGTCAGTATCACTACCATGGCGATCCATTGAATCTGGTGGCCATCCTTAACCCCGACTTCGAGTCGAGCATGACCCTCATAGGCTGGGCCGCCGACGGCTTCCCCATGTACTCTCTCCATGGTCACACGGACCCTCAGGACCCGGCTTCTCCCTTGGTCGAGATGGGCAGTAGCTACCGGACTGTAGATACACCGGCAGCCGGAAGGCCCGCTGTCGAAGACTTCGCTTTGGGTCACTTTGAACAGGACTGGGCGTTCGTCGATGGCAGCGGGGACTTGGACGCGTGCAACGGCCGATTCGGGGTTACGCCTGAATTTCCTGAGGGCGTCTATCATTACTACACTACCCGGACGTACCCCTTCGTGCAGCGTTGTGTTCGCGGCACCGCCGCAGCTGGAGGGAACAACGCTGGACGACGTAGGCCTGGCCGCCCGTGAGGTGGGGGCTTGTCGCAGGGTGGGTCTTACTGCTCACTTTGGGGGGCGGCGTGAGCGCCCAAGCACATCTAATGGGCAAGGGGCATTGCACTCTAAATATCGTTAAGAACAAGGCCTACATCGTTATGTCCGTCTCCGTTTCGGTTTTCTCGGAGAGTGGGGCTGCGGAGGCTGTCTCAGATGGCGTTTTGACCGCAAAGGAGTTGAGGACGCACAGCGAGGCGCTCCGCAAGGCGATTCGGTCAGGCCTCACGGTCCGAGACGGTGACGTGCCCGTGACGTTCAGCAGTATTTTACTGAACCTTCCCAAAGGCGATCACCATCCGACGGGTCGCAGCGCTGAGCTGACCGCGATGATCGTCGCGCCGCTCCGGCCCAAAGCAGGTGAGAGCGGCGCCATCGAAGTCGAGAATACCCTCTGGGCTCCTACCGAGAGACGCCTGAAACTGAGGGCGACCGTGACCGAGGCGGGAAGAACGCTCCGCAACGAAACGGTGGAGCTCACTCCTGCCCAGGGGCGGCATCGCTTCTTCGGGAGCTCAATGGAGACGCCTTCAGTTTCCCGGGATTGAGAGGACCTCCATTTACAAAGCCCAATCATCCAGCAAGACGCATTGTGAAAGAATCAGTCACATAGCCGGCCGCATTGACTCGTAAATCAGGTGTCGACATGGGGGGGCATACTCCCTTGAGACGCCGCCTTCGCCGGCTCCCTGCGTTAGGGGGGCCTCGAAAACTATGCCCAAATCTCTTCTGCGTTGAACCTGGCCTTGGGGTCTGGGCCCGCTGTATCACACAGAGCGCGATATTTCCCTTTGTAGACAATTGTTAAAGTAGATGGGCTGTCCGACCTCTAGCCACCTTTGAATACGAAGGCTTGCTCGGACAGGTGCGCCCATGAGCACAGCATCAATTGAACCTTCAATTCCGGGGGGGAGGGGCTCTGGTTACGGTCATCGCTAGGAGCTGTTTTCGACCGTTTATCCACGGTCATTTAAGAAGGCTTGAGTCTGTACTGGCTTAGGGTTAGTGGTGTGTTCGATAGATCACTGTTGATCACGACAAAAATCAATTCGGGAGGATAGACGTGACCAGGACGATTATTGCACGACTCTTACCATTTCTCTTAATCACCGGTCTGAGCGTTGGGTGCGATGACGGTGGCGGTGACGCTGGTCCAGGTGGAACTGGTGGAGCTGGTGGAGCTGGTGGCCAAGGTGGAATGATGGCTGTGGACGAATGTGCCACGGACAATGGCGACTGTGGCGATCCTATATTTACAGAATGCGCCGACACGCCGGACGGCCCCCCCGTCTGTACAGACATCGATGAGTGTGCGGCGGACAACGGAGGTTGTGGCGACGCGGCGTTCTTTACCTGCACCAATAACGAGGGCGCGGCGCCGGCCTGCGCTGACATCGATGAGTGCGCCGAAGACAACGGCGGTTGTGGCGACGTGGCCTTCACCACCTGCACCAATAACGAGGGGGCCGCGCCGACCTGTACAGACATCGACGAGTGCGCGACGGACAACGGCGGCTGTGGCGATGCGGTGTT